>JAPOPO010000456.1 GCA_026712885.1 Rhodospirillales bacterium
CTCGGAGGCGAAGGTCGCCTGCGGCCAGCCGAGCAGCGCCGCCAGCATCTGGCCGGTCTGGTTGCTGTCGTCGTCGATGGCCTGCTTGCCCAAGATGACGAGGCCGGGCTGCTCTTCGTCCGCGATCACCTTCAGCAGGCGGGCCACGGCGAGCGGCTGCAGGTCTGCCTCGGTCACGATGTGGACGGCGCGGTCCGCACCCATGGCGAGCGCCGTGCGCAGGGTCTCCTGCGCCTTGTCGGGCCCGGCGGAAACCGCGATCACCTCGTCGGCGCGGCCGGCTTCCTTCATCCGGATGGCTTCTTCGACGGCGATCTCGCAGAAGGGGTTCATCGCCATCTTCACGTTCGCGGTCTCGACCCCGGTCTGGTCGGACTTCACCCGCACCTTCACGTTGGGGTCGATCGTGCGCTTGACCGCGACCAGAACCTTCATGGGCATCCCTGCAGGGCAACAAGACGAGCCTGCCGTTGCGCTGCGGCGGACAGCCCGCCGCGCGCGGCCGCACACTAGCCCGGATATCTCACCAATGTCACGGCCTGCATCGCCTTCAGAAGGCAGAGTCGACCGCCCCGCTGGACCCTACCCAAGCGTGCGCGTAGAAATGACTCTGTTCCGCCGGTCACGGTGGAGCGCGTGGGCATCTGAAAGGGGAGGCAACGCTGTCGATCGCCGTCGGCCTCGGGCTCAATGCGTTCCCGTTCTCGGGGGCGCCCGCATTCTGGCGCTGGGTCGATCTCTGCGAGGAGGGCGGGGTCGATTCGCTGTGGCAGACCGACCGCCTCGTCTCGGAGGAACCGTTCCTCGAGGTTATGAGCGTGATGGCGGCGCTCGCCGGGCGGACCGAGCGCATCAAGTTCGGCATGAACGTCGCCTCGGTCGGGCTGCGCGACCCGCTGCTGCTCGCCAAGCAGTGCGCCACCATCGACGTGCTGAGCGAGGGGCGCCTGCTGCCGGCCTTCGGCATCGGCGCGATCCGCGCGCCGGACTGGGCCGCGACCGGCACGGACACCAAGGGCCGCGGCCGGCGCACCGACGAGGGGCTGGAGCTCATCGCCCGGCTCTGGACCGAGGACTCGGTCGATTTCAACGGCGAGTTCTATCGGTACTCGGGCGCGAGGATCGAGCCGAAGCCGGTGCAGAAACAACTACCGCTCTGGCTCGGCGGCTCGAGCAAGCCTGCAATCCGGCGCACGGCGCGCATCGGCACCGGCTGGGTGGCCGGGCTCGAGACGCCGGCGCAGGTGGCGCCCGCGATTGCCGGAATCAAGGCAGCGCTCAAGGAGACCGGACGGCGTATCGATGCCGACCATTACGGCGCGAGCTTCCACTTCCGCTTCGGCAGCTGGGACGAGCCCCTGATGCAGCGGATGGCCGAGACCTATGCGGTGCGTTTCCAGCGCGATCCGGAGGGCGGCATCGTCGTGGGCGATGCGGCCGCCATCATGCAGCGGATCGAGGCCTTCGTCGCGGCCGGCGCGTCGAAGTTCGTGCTGTGGCCGATCGGCGGCGATGACGACGACATCCTCGACCAGACGCGCCAGCTGATCCAGGAGGTGCAGCCGGCGGTCGCGGCGCTGAACCGCCGGGTCGACGCCGCATGAGGGAGGCATGACACCTCTCGCCATCGACCAGGCGGTCGCACTCTACGTCGCCGCGCGGCATCGCCGGCAAAGGATCGCCGTGCTGCCCGAGGATTGTCGGCCGGCCTCCCTCGACGAAGCCTATGCAGTTCAGGCCGCGCTCAACGAACGGCTCGCAGACACGCATGGCGCCGTCTGCGGCCGCAAGATCGGCTGCACCACGCCGGTGATGCAGCGCTATCTGGAAATCGCGCATCCCTGCGCCGGCGCGCTCTACGAGCGTCGGACCCTGAGCGCGCCCGCGACGGTGAAGTATACCGACCACTGGCGGCCGGGCGTGGAGTGCGAGATCGCGGTGCGGCTCGGGCAACCGTTGCCCGCCGCCGCGGCGCCCTTCGACCGTGCCACCGTCGCTGACGCGGTCGAGGCCTGCATGGCGGCCATCGAGATCGTGGACGACCGCTACGACGACTTCCGGGCCCTCGATACGCCGACGCTGATTGCCGACGACTTCTTCAGTGCGGGCGCCGTGCTCGGCCCGCCCGTGACCGCGTGGCGGGAGGTCGACCTTGCGGCGGCCGGGGGCGCGATGGCGATCAACGGCAAGAATGTGGGCACCGGCACCGGGGCCGACGTGATGGGTCATCCCTTCGAGGCGCTGACCTGGCTTGCGAACCACGCCGCCGCGAGCGGGCGGCCGCTTGCAGCCGGCGACGTGGTGCTGACCGGCAGCGTGGTCGAGACCAAGTGGGTCGAGCCCGGCGATACGGTCCACGTCGCGATCGAAGGCATGGGCGAGGCCAGCGTCACGTTTGCGCGATGAGGCGTGGCGCCGCTCCCGGCGCGCTGCCACGGCATAGCGCGGCGCGTTGACAGGAACGCCGCGAAGGGCCTGAATCGACCGACCGCCACCACGGCCCTCCATACGAGGCCGGGCAAGAGAGGACGAATCCCATGATCAAGCTGCCGCTGACCGCCGCCGCCGCTGCGGCGCTTCTGGCTGCGACCACGGCCTTCGCCGATGAGGAGGCCGTCGTCAACGTCTACAACTGGTCCGACTACATCGACGAGGAAATCCTGACCGAGTTCGAGGCGGAGACCGGGATCAAGGTCGTCTACGACGTCTTCGATTCCAACAACATCCTGGAGACTAAGCTGCTCACCGGCAGCACCGGTTACGACGTGGTGGTGCCGAGCGGAACCTTTCTCGCGCGCCAGATCCAGGCCGGCATCTTCCAGCAGCTCGACAAGAGCCAGCTCGCCAACATCGGCAACATGGACGAGACCATCATGTCCGTCGTGAGCCAGTGGGACCCGGGGAACAGCTACGCCATCAATTACATGTGGGGCACCACGGGCTTCGGCTACAACATCGACAAGATCGCCGAGCGCGATGCGGAGGCTCCCACCGGCTCCTGGGGCATGCTCTTCGACCCCGATGTCGTCGCCAAGTTCGCCGATTGCGGGGTCTACATGATGGACGAGCCGGACGAGGTGGTCCCGGCCGTGCTCAACTACATCGGCGAGGATCCCAACAGCCACGACACCGACGTGATCGCCAAGGTCGAGCCGGTGCTGCTGGCGATCCGGCCGCACATCCGTCGCTTCCACAACTCGGCCCAGATCAACGATCTCGCCAATGGCGACATCTGCCTCACCATGGGCTGGTCGGGCGACATGCTGCAGGCCCGCGACCGCGCCTGGGAGGCCGAGAACAACGTCGAGATCGCCTACGTGATCCCCGACGAGGGCGCGCTGTCATGGTTCGACATGATGGC
>JAPOPO010000576.1 GCA_026712885.1 Rhodospirillales bacterium
GATCAGGGGTCAATCTTCAATGCCGATTGACAGCCCGGCGGTCCCGCTCAGGGCCCGCCCTCGCGTTGCCGCCGCACTCCGCCACCGGCCCGGCCGCAGTCGGGCCCGCCGGCACCATCCAGCTCCGGGCCTCCACCGGGCGCCCCGCCGCCTTCGCCTCAAGCGCCGCCGCCACCTCGGGCGAGACTGCCTCGAACCCCGCCGCCATCGCCGGCGGCGGCACAGCGTTCGATGCGCCCGCCGCGCCGAGCGGAAGAACGCAGATGAGCAACGCCGCCAGTCCACGGCACAGACGCCTCATGGCACACTCCCATCTGTCGAACCTTCCCGATCGCAGAGCAACAAGGGCCTTCCTCGATCGGGTTCCTACTGCCGCTACGCGCCGAAGGCGCCGACGATGCCGGACTGCTCGAAGATGCCCGCCGCCTCGGCGTGGCCGGGACCGTAGAAGCCGCCCTGGATCCGCGTGCCCGACTGGCCTCTTGCGAAAGTCCCGTCCGGCCCGACCGCGAGGTCGGAGAAGATCACCGCCTCGACGCTGTGCGCCGTCCCGCGGTCGATGTTCGTGATGCCGCTGAACCCGGCATCGAGCCCGCCGGCGCTCATGTCGTAGTTGAGCGCCGCCGTCCCCACCAGCCGGTCGCCCTCATCGTCCCCGGCGATGGGCGTTCCCACCATGATGCCGAGCCAGGTGGCGGACCCGGTCAGCGGGCGGTCCGTGAGCTCTCCCAGGGCTATCGCGTACAGGAGGTTGCTCTCGGTCTCGTCGCCAACCGCGCGCAGCCTGTTGAGCGTGAACGCGCCATGCTCCATCCAGGCACCGAGCGAGGTCATGTCCGCACCCATGTGGTGCGAGTTCTCCGACGTCAGGGTGATGCCATGCGCCGAGCCGATGGCTTCGGCATCGCCAGGCACGAGCACGGAGCCGTCGAGGCTGATCGTGTCGGTCTCGCCGGTTACGGGGTCGAGCAGCGCGCACTCGGCCCCGGAGCACTCCGATACCTGCCGGAACGTGCTGGTCGAATCCGGCAGCACCACCTCGACGTGTATTGTGGAATGGATCAGGGAATCGGCGCGCGCGTATATGTCCTGCTGACGCGCCTGCTGCGCCGGCCCGGTCTCGACCGGCGGTGACAGGCCGGTGAGCTCCCTGATGTCGTCGAGGCCGAGGGTCGGCTGCGACCCGGAATTGCCGCCCCCTCCGCAGGCCGCGAGGGAGAGAACCGCGGCCATGGCCAGAGCGCCGGCAGCAATGATTCTCATATCGGGTTCTCCTTCAGTTCGAGGGACCGGGCCGGCGTGGGCCGATGCCGCAATCGCTGCGACGCCGCCGAGCACGGCGAGGAATGCTGCGGTGGTTCATGGTCTGGCTCCATTCGGCTTGCGGTTACCGCCAGCGAATGTAGGTGCGATACCGAGCCGCGGCCAATCCCGTTTTGTTCGGATCGGGGGAACTCTGAGCGGCAGCGACCCCGAGCGCACCAAGGAACGCTCCACGGGCCGGAGCGCCTCCGCGACTCCAATCATCGCGCGCCCAGCCTGTCCGCCTCCGCCGTCGTGGTCGCCCGGCGCTTCGCCGCCCACGCGTCCAGATCAGACCTGCGATACCGCACCCGGTTGCCGAAGCGATGGAAGGCGGGCCCGTTCCCGCTCACGCGATAGCCGTCCAGCGTGCGGTGCCGAATAGATGCCACGGTCGGCACCCGGTACCCGGCGCAGCGGTGCCACGCGGGGTCCCAGCGGGGCCACACGGTGC
>JAPOPO010000259.1 GCA_026712885.1 Rhodospirillales bacterium
CCTGCACGGTGGAGGCCAGCGAGCCCTCGTCGACCACCAGGATGGTCTTCGTAAAGGCGGCGCGCATTTCCCTCTTGCCCCTGGCAGTGAGCCTGCCCTCGGCGATGCCGGCATTGCGGGCGAGGAAGCGCTGCAGGGTTTCCGTGGGAATGCCGGCCTCCGAGGCCAGTGTCTGCGCCGCCGAGGCCGACGGCGCGAGGCCGATCATGCGCCAGCCCTTCTTCTCCGCGAGCGCCCGGGCCCGGTTGAGCATGGTGGTCTTGCCGGTGCCGGCATAGCCCTGGATGCCGACCGTGCGGTCCTTCGCCGACAGGATGAGCTTCACCGCGTCCTTCTGGCCGGCCGTGAGCGGGCCCTTGTTGAGGTGCTCCTGCACCTCCCAACCCCGCATGAGCGCGCGGCCCTGGCCTTCTCCGAGCCGCATCTGCGCTACCGTCTCGCGCTCCTCGCCGACGGTGCGGTGGGTTGCCAGCGAGTCCTCGGCCCCCGGCATGTTCACGGCGTGCAACGCGCCGTCGCGTTCGAGGGCGGCGACCGCGCGCTCGGCCTCCTCGATGGTTACCGCGCCCGGCGCGTGGGCGAGCGTGGCGGCGAACAGGTCGGCGCGGGAAAACACCGAAGCGCGCTCCGAGAGATGCGCCATCGCCCAGGCCACGGCCTCCGCGGCGTGCGTCGGGGCAGCTTCGGACGCTGCCTCGCGTCCGGACCCTTGCGCATCGTCGAACGCCAACCCGGCCCGGAAGACCGTGCCGCCCGGCTCCGGCAACGCCCAAGGCGCGATCCGGGTCTCCCTGCTTGGCGCCTGAGCCGGTTCCGCGGCTGTCTGCCGCTCGGGCGGGGCGGATATTTCGACGGCTTCCGCAACCAGCGCCCGCGCATCGAGGCCGAGATCGGCGGCCTGTTTCTGCCAGACGCCGCGCAGTTCCTCGCGGTCGATGTCGCGCTTCGCGGCCCGGGTCATCAGCGCCGCGCGCTCCGCC
Source organism: Rhodospirillales bacterium (assembly GCA_026712885.1). Lineage (GTDB taxonomy): Bacteria > Pseudomonadota > Alphaproteobacteria > UBA828 > UBA828 > WTGU01. Next base: position 981 of record JAPOPO010000259.1, read on the forward strand.
AGGCGCGGATTGTCGGCCGTCGCGCCCAGCGCCCGGTCGTTCATCGCCGCCTCGATCTCCGCGCGCCGGGTCGAAAAGGCCTCGACCGCTTCGCGCGAAACGCCCGCGATCTCGAAGCGGCCGTCGGCGTGGGTCTTCTCGATGCCGTAGCCGAGCCTGCCGAGGCCGGCGGCGAGTTCGTTGCGGTACAGCATGCCGATCAGCTTCTGCCGCTCGTACAGGCCCTCCTTCGCCCTCGAGCGCCACTTGCCGTCCTCCCCCTGCACCATGTTGGCGAGCACAGTGTGGGTATGGAGCTGCGGGTCCAGGTTGCGCGAGGTGTCGTGCCGGAAGGTAGCGGCGACGATCTTCTGCCCGCCGGCGCGCCCCATCCTGCCGGTTTCCGGATCCTTCATCCTTGTCTCGGCGGCGTTCTTCTCGACCCAGGCGAGGGTGGCCGCGACGGCGCGGTCGTGCGCCTCGACGATGCGGTCGTCGTCGCCCACCAGCGCCGCGATCGAGACCGACTTCGGCGCCGAGAAGGTGAGGTCGCGGCCGGGCCGGTGCTCGATCCCGCCGTCCTTGCCCCGCCGCCCGAGCCGCGTGTCGGAGCCGTCCGGCACCTTGCCTTCGAGGACCGCGCGGAAGGTTTCCGGATCGACCGGCCCCTTCAGCCCGAGCTCGTCCGCCCCCTTGCCGGCCCAGGCGCTGGCTTCCCGGTGCTCCGCATCGTCTTTCGCGTAATAGCCGTCGCGCTCGTAATAGGACGCACCCTGCGCGGCGGAGCCGAGCGCGCCGATCGAGAGCATGTCAGCCCCAGTCGGACCCGCGGCCCCAGCCACCGGAGGGGCGCGGGGGCGTTGCCCGGTCCGAACCGGCGTCC
>JAPOPO010000578.1 GCA_026712885.1 Rhodospirillales bacterium
CTCCCAGACTGATGTAGTCGGTGACGCGTGAACCTGCCGGGAGAGTCCCAACAGCGCGTGACATCGGCCTGACCCCTACCGCGTTCACAGGCCCACGACTATAGCACCAATCAATCTCTAAGTGAACAGTATTGGGGCTAGGTGAGAACTCCGGGTTAACCGCTCAGCACCAGGTCCGAGCCCTTCTCGCCGACCATGATGGACGGCGCATTGGTGTTGGCGCTCGGCACGATCGGCATGATCGAGGCGTCGATCACGCGGAGCCCCTGGACACCCCGGACCCGAAGCTCCGGGTCCACCACCGCCATGTCGTCGATGCCCATCTTGCAGGTGCCGACGGGGTGATAGGCCGGCAGCGTGTATTGCCGGACGTAGGCCTCGAGCTCGGCATCGCTCCGCACTTCGGGCGCAGGCAGGAACAGGCCCTGGAAGTGCGGCTTGAAGGCCGCGCTCTCGAAGATGGCGCGCGAGACCTTGCAGCCGTCGACCATGCGCCTGACGTCATCCTCGTCGTCGAGCAGCTTCGAGAAGATGCGCGGCGGCTCGTTGGGGTCGGCCGAGCGGAGCGTGAGCCGGCTGCGGCTCTTCGGCCGGCAGACGTTGGCCGGAATGGTGACGCCGGGGCGGTCCAGCAGCTTGATCCCGTCCGGGCCGAACTCGTAGCCGGTCGGGGTGAAGTGGAGCTGGATGTCCGGGCGGTCCTCCTCCTCCGGCCGGGTGCGGACGAAGGCCACCGCCTGGGAGATGGGGCTCGCCGCCGGCCCCTTGCCGCGCAACAACCAGTTGAGGCCGTGCTTCACCCAGCCGGCGGCCGTGACCTCGGTGTTGTAGGTGCTGATGTCGACGTGACCTGCCACCCAGGCGACCGGATGCTCTTGCAGGTTGTGGCCGACTCCCGGCGAATCAGCGACCACGGGAATGCCGAAATCGGAGAGATCGGCTGCGGGCCCGATGCCCGAGCGCAGCAGGATCGCCGGCGAGGCGATGGCGCCGGTGGAAAGGATGATTTCGCCGTCCGCCTTCGCCTCGCGCCTCTCGCCGCCTCGGGTGTAGACCACGGCGCGGGCGCGGCCCTCCTCGAACAGCACCTTGTCCACCCGCGCCTCGGTCTCGACGCTGAGGTTGGGCCTGCCCATCACCGGCCGGAGATACGCACGCGCCGTGCTGTTGCGGCGGCCGAAGCGAATCGTCCCCTGATGGGGGCCGGCGCCTTCCTGGCGCTCGCCGTTCACGTCCGGATTGAAGGGGATGCCGAGCTCCTTGGCGGCCTCGATGAAGACTTGGACCAGCGGATGGGGCGTCGGCACGTCGGAAACGATGAGCGGGCCGCTGTCGCCGTGATACTCGCTCGGGCCGAGCGGGTTGGTCTCCATGCGCTTGAAGTAGGGCAGCACGTCGCGGTAGCTCCACGCGCCGGTGTTGCCGACCAGGCGGGCCCAGTCGTCGTAGTCCTCGTGCTGGCCGCGCAGGTAGATCATGCCGTTGATCGAGCTCGACCCGCCCAGCACCTTGCCGCCCGGCCACATGGCGTCGCGCCCGTTGAGCGTGGGGTCGGGTTCGCTCATGTACATCCAGTTGAAGCGGGGATTCAGGATGGCCTTGATCTCGCCGGCGGGGATCCGCACCAGCGGCGAGGTGTCGTTGCCGCCGCCTTCCAGCAGCAGGACCTTGTTCCCCGGCTTGGCCGAGAGCCGGTGCGCCAGCACGCACCCGGCCGAGCCCGCACCGGCGATGATGTAATCCCACGCCATCCTGCTCTCCCCTGTGGATGAGTCGCGCGCCTAGTCTTGCCCGCCCGCGGCGCGCGGGCAAAGTCGTCGCTCCATCGTCCGGTGTGTCAGGCCTTGATGCGCTTGGACCCTGGGTCGTAGAGGGGGCGGAGGGAGGCCTTCGCCGGATAGCGGACACCCGCGACCTCGATCTCGTAACGGCCGGCGGCCACGTAGTCCGCATCGACACCCGCCTCGTTCTCCACGTAGCCAAGGCCGACGGCGCCGCCCAGGGTATGGCCGTACATGCCTGAGCGCACGTAGCCCGCGATCGCATCGTCCCGCCAGATGGGCTCGTTGTGGTAGAGCAGCGGCGCGGGGTCTTCGAGCAGGAACTGCACCAGCCGCTGGCGCACGCCCTGATCCCGCTGGCGCAGCAGTGCATCGCGGCCGATGAAGGGCGCGGGCTTGTCGAGCTTGACCGCGAAGCCGAGGCCCGCTTCCAGCGGCGTATCGGCGTCCGAAATGTCGTGGCCGTAGTGCCGGTAGGCCTTTTCGATCCTGAGCGAGTTCATGGCGTGCATGCCGACGTGGCGGAGGCCCACGTCTTCCCCCGCCTCGACCAGCACGTCGTAAACGCCCGCCGCGAACTCGGTCGGGATATAGAGCTCCCAGCCGAGCTCGCCCACGTAGGTGATGCGCGAGGCACGCGCGTACCCCAGACCAAGCTCGATCTCCCGGCTGGTGCCGAAGGGACAGGCCTCGTTGCCGAGATCGTCCAGGCTCAAGGACTGCAACAGGTCGCGGGCACGCGGGCCCATGACGCCGAGCACGGCGATTCCCGAGGTCACGTCGGTGAGCACCGCATGCGCGCCCTCCGGGATGTGGCGCGTGAGCCAGAGGGCGTCGCGCACCTGGAACTCGCCCGAGGTTACGATCAGGTAATCGTCGTCTGCGAGCCGGGTGACGGTAAGGTCGGCCTCGATGCCGCCATTCTCGTTCAGCCACTGGGTGTAGACGATGCGCCCCGGCGGCACGTCCACCTCGTTGGCGGAGACCCGGCCCAGAATCTTCGCCGCGTCGCGGCCCTGCAAGCGGAACTTGGCGAACGAGGTCTGGTCGAAGAGGCCCACGCCCTCCCGCACCGCCTGGTGCTCTTCCGCCGAGGCATCGAACCAGTTCTGCCGCCCGAAGCTGTATTCGTAGCGGGGCTCCATGCCTTCCGTCGCGTACCAGTTGGGCCGCTCCCAGCCGAAGGCCTCGCCGTGGCAGGCGCCGCGTGCCGCGAGCCGGCCGTGGAAGGGCGAGCGGCGCACGCCCCGCGCGGTCGCGTACTGGCGGAAAGGCCAGTGGTCGTCGTAGAGCAGGCCGAGGGTCTCGCTCACCCGCTCGCGCAGATAGCGCCGGTTGGTCTGGAACGGCAGGTTGCGGCGAATGTCCACGTCCCACATGTCGAGGAGCGGCCGGCCGGTCTTGATGCACTCGGCCAGCACCTTCCCCGCGCCGCCGGCCGACTGGATGCCGATGGAGTTGAACCCGGCGGCGATGTAGCAGCCGGCGAGTCCCGGCGCCTCGCCGAGGTGGTAGCGATCGTCCGGCGTGAAGCTCTCGGGCCCGCAGAAGAAGGTCTGGATGCCCGCGTCCGCCAGCGCCGGCATGCGCTTCAGCGCGTGCGTCAGCACCGGCTCGAAGTGCTCGAAGTCGTCGGGCAGTTGGTCGAAGCAGAAGTCCTCGGGGATGCCGTCCATGCCCCAGGGCTTGGCGTCGGGCTCGAAGGCGCCCAGCAGGATCTTGCCGGCGTCCTCCTTGTAGTAGGCGCAGCCGTCGTAATCGCGCAGCACGGGCAGGTCCGGGGTCACGCCCTCGAACGGATCGGTCATGATGTAGAAGTGCTCACAGGCGTGAAGCGGCACATGGACGCCGATGGTCGCCGCAAGCGCGCGGGTCCACATGCCGGCCGAGAGCACCACCGTCTCCGCCGCGATCGGGCCTTCCGGCGTCTCCACGCCCGTAACCCGCTCGCCGTCGTGGCGGATGGCGGTGACGGGGACATTCTCACGAACGAGCACGCCACCGTCGCGCGCACCCTTGGCGAGCGCGCGGCTCACGTCGATGGGGTTGGTCTGGCCGTCGGAAGGGATGAAGATCCCGCCCACCACGTCGTCGACGGTGATCAGCGGGTAACGCTCCTTGATCTCGTCGGGGCCGAGCACGTCGACGCGGAGGTCGAAGACCTTGGCCATCGACGCGCTGCGCTTGAGCTCCTCGAAGCGGCCCTCGTGGGTGGCGAGCGAGATCGAGCCGTTCTGCTTGAAGCCGGTCGCCTGGCCGGTCTCCGCTTCCAGGCCCGTGTAGAGCTCGGCCGTGTACTTGGCGAGCTCGGTCATGCGCTTGGAGGGGCGGAGCTGGCCGATGAGGCCGGCGGCGTGCCAGGTGGTGCCGCAGGTGAGCTCGCGGCGCTCCAGCAGCACCACGTCGGAGACGCCCGCAC
>JAPOPO010000334.1 GCA_026712885.1 Rhodospirillales bacterium
GGCAACAATCTGGAGGTCTACACCTGGGCCGCCGCGATGGCCTGCCACACGAGCGACATCATGGTCTTCGCCACCTCGCATGTGCCGACGGTGCATCCCATTCTTGCCGCCAAGCAGGCGGCGACGATCGACAACATTTCGAGCGGGCGCTTCGGCCTCAACGTCGTCTGCGGCTGGTTCAAGCCGGAGATCGAGATGTTCGGCATGGACCAGCTCGACCACGACGAGCGCTACGTCATGGCGGACGAATGGCTCTCCGTCGTGAAGCGGCTCTGGGCCGAGGACGACTTCGACCACGAGGGCGCGTACTACAGGGTCAACCAGGGATTCCTGGCACCGAAGCCGCTCCAGCGACCCCATCCGGTGGTGATCAACGCGGGCTCCTCGCCGGCCGGCCGCGAGTTTTCCGCGAAGCTCGCCGATTTCAACTTCCTCTCGATCACGACGATGGAGAAGGCGGAGGAGATCGTGAAGGACATTCATGCCCGCGCCGCGAACCACGGCCGCCGGTGCGGCGTGATGAGCTACGGCCTGGTGTGCTGCCGCGATACCGAGGCGGAGGCCAAGGCGCTCTACCGGCGCATCGTGGACGAGGGCGATTGGGGGGCGACCAACACGATCATCGAGCTCATGCTGGGCGAGAACTACTCCTACGGCTCGAACAAGGACGAGCTTCGCGCCATGGGCGAGCGCTTCATCGCCGGCTGGGGCGGCTACCCCTTGGTCGGCACGCCTGAGCAGGTGGTGGACAAGATGGTCGCCATCGCCGACATCGGCGTCGAGGGGTTCATCCTTTCGTGGCTCGACTATTACGAGGAGCTGAAGTACTTCGGCGATAAGGTGATGCCGCTGATGCGGCAAGCGGGGCTGCGCGTGTAGGTCGGGGCTCGCGCCCGACGCATCCGTTCGAAGGGCCTCCGATGGACTTTGAATGCATCACGTTCGAGCGGCGGGAAGCGGTCGGGCTCCTCACGCTCGACCGGCCAGAGCGCGCCAATGCGATCAACCGGACCATGCTGGCGGAGCTCAACGCGGCGTGCGATGCGGTGGAATCCGACGAGGCGATCCGCGCGCTGGTCGTGACCGGCGCCGGCGGTGCCTTCTCGTCAGGCTTCGACCTCAAGGAGCAGGCCGCAGCCCCGCCCGAAGGCGTCGCGGGTTGGCGCGCCGCGTTGCGGGACGACTTCGACACCGTGATGCGCTTCTGGCACCTCTCGAAGCCGACGATCGCCGCGGTGCGGGGCCCGGCACTCGCCGGCGGCTGCGAGCTCGCGCTCGCCTGCGACGTGACCGTGGCGGCCGAGGACGCCCGCTTTGGCGATCCCGAGTTGCGCTTCGGCGCCGGCATCGTCGTGATGCTGATGCCCTGGCTCACCGGGCCCAAGCACGCGAAGGAAATCCTGCTCTCGGGCGAGGACGAGATCGACGCCCGGCGTGCCTACGAGATCGGCCTCATCAACCGCATCGTGCCTGTGGGCGAGGAGGTCGAGGCCGCGCTTGCGCTCGCCCGCCGCATGGCCGCCATCGAGCCGGCGCTGCTCAAGCGCACCAAGGCCACGATCAACCGCATGTACCGCACGATGGGCTTCGACGAGGCGCTCGAGATGGCGCTCGACCAGGACCTCCTGATCGAGGCCGAGGGCACGGCGACCAAGCGCGAGTTCCTCGAGATCACGCGCACGCAGGGCCTGCGCGCCGCCATCGCCTGGCGCGATGCCAGGCGCTGAGCGCGGCGGGTTCTCGTCGGGTTTCCGCAATGAAGGGGGTTTCAGGTAAAGTGGCGGCCGCACGCTGAATGCAGGGCAGGGGACGGAGCCCATGGCCGACTACACCACTGAGCTCGGATCGCTCGACGACTACCGCAAGGGCGGGGTCCACATCATCAACGACGATCCGCGCAACTATGTCTTCTCCAACGTGTTCGAGGTGGCCGGCAAGTCGGCGCCGTTCGAGCGCGTGTGCGTTGCCAAGAACCTGGAGTACGCGATCGAGATCATGCGGGTCGCCGGCGCGTCGCCCTGGTTCACGGCGGGCCACGATGAGTTCGCCCTTTGCCTCGACGGGCAGATCGAGGTCGAGCTGATGAAGCATGGAGGAGACGTGCCCGAAGGCGACGGCGCCGTGCAGCTCGACGGCGAGCCGGAGGGCCCCCGCATGGGTCGCATCCGGGCCGGGCGCGGCCACCTGACCCTGCTGCCGGCACAAGCCGCCTATCGAATCTCGGCCGAGGCGCCGAGCGTTGTCCTGTTCCAGACGATGGAAGGCCCGCTTACGATCGAGCGCTGGGCCGAGATCTGCCAGACCGGCGAGGAGTGAGCACCATGGCGACGCAACTGGCCTACACGGCCTCCGATCCCGACAACTACACCGGCTACCGTACCTTCCAGATCGGCGGTTTCGGCTTTCGCCGCGACGAGTATTTCGCCTACGTCTCGTGGCCGGATGGCTCGCATCTCATGCCGGTCGATGCCTTCCTGCGCGCGCTGGTGCGCGAGGTGGCGTGGAACTTCTTTTACGGCACCCTCAACTTCGACGACGTGTTCGGCACCACCAACCTCTACGGCCAGGTCGAGCTCTACATCGGGCGCTTCAACGACGCCTACCGAGACAACGACCGCGATTATTCGGAAACGATCGATTCCGACGACCTGAGGGCGACCTTCCAGGCGATGCTCGACGACTGGACCAACGCCGGCTACGACCCCTTCACGGCTCCGCAGGAGACGGCGCAGCCCTTCGGCCGCAAGCAGGGGCGCAACCCCGAGGCCCTCGGCCGCGTGCGGGTGACGGCGAAGCGCATGGTGGGCTTGCCGGACGATGCGCCGCTCCGTACCGACGAGAGCGGCTACCCGGTCAACCGCATGTTTGCCGACGTGGAGCAGGACGAGCCGGAGGTCGAGGTCGAGCCCGGCTTCGAGAACGAGGGGCAGTCCTTCAACCTCTTCGCCTACCTCTCGCGCTCGGACGTGACCTGGAACCCGTCCGTCTGCTCCGTGGTGAAGGACAGCCTCTTCTGCCCCACGTCGGAGGAGTTCATCCTGCCGGTGGAGCACGGCAACGACCGGGTGGAGTGGTTCATCCAGCTCTCGGACGAGATCGTCTGGGAGGTGAAGGACAAGCATTCGGGCGACCCCCGCTCGGTGGTGACCATGCGGGCGGGCGATGTCGCCTGCATGCCGGCCGACATCCGCCATCAGGGCTTCTCGCCCAAGCGCTCGATGCTGCTGGTGTGGGA
>JAPOPO010000581.1 GCA_026712885.1 Rhodospirillales bacterium
ACATCCCCGACGACGACGAGACCACCATCGTCCACGGCGATTACCGGCCCGGCAATCTGATCGTGCACCCGCACCAGCCGCGCATCGCCGCGGTGCTGGACTGGGAGCTCAGCACCCTGGGCCACCCGCTGAGCGACCTCGCCCACAACTGCCTCGCCTTCTCGATCCCTCGGGGCACGTCGGCACTGCCGGGGCTCGGCGGCGCCGACTTCGAGGCGCTGGGGTTGCCGGGGGAGGAGGCATACCGAGACGCCTATTGCGAGCGCGCTGGGCGCGGGACGATTGCCGAGTGGCGCTTCTACATGGCCTTCGCCTTCTTCCGCATGGCGGCAATCTGCCAGGGGGTCTATGCGCGCGGCCTCAAGGGCAATGCCAGCGCGCCCAACGCGCATGAATACGGCGATCGCGCCCGTGCGCTCGCCGTGCTGGGCTGGGAGAAAGCCTCCGGCAAAGGTTGAGCGGGGCAAGCCCGCTCAGACGCCGTAGTGCTCGCGGTACCAGGCGACGAAGCGGGGGATGCCTTCGGCGATTGCGGTCTTCGGCGCGTAGCCGTGGTCGCGCTGGAGCGCCGAGATGTCTGCCCAGGTCTCCTCCACGTCGCCGGGCTGCATCGGCGCATAGTCGATCGCTGCCTTGCGCCCGAGCGCCAGCTCCAACGCAGCGACGAAGTCGGTCAGGGCCTCGGGCCGGTTGTTGCCGACGTTGTAGAGGCGGTGGGGAACGCCGCCCTCGCCCACCGGCGGCGCGTCGAGGACGCTGAGCACCGCCGGCACCACATCGCCGATGTAGGTGAAGTCGCGCTTCATCCGGCCGTGGTTGAAGAGCGTGATCGGCCGACCCTCCAGAATCGCACGGGTGAAGAGGAAGGCGGCCATGTCGGGGCGCCCCCAGGGGCCGTAGACCGTGAAGAAGCGGAGCCCGGTGGCGGGCACGGCAAAGAGATGCCCGTAGACGTGGCCGATCAGCTCGCCCGCCTTCTTGGTCGCCGCATAGAGGGAGATGGGGGTATCGGCCCGGGCATCGACCGAGAACGGCGCCTCGGCCACGCCGCCATAGACAGAGCTGGAGCTGGCATAGACGATGTGCTCGAGCGCGGGCAGCGTGCGGCAGAGCTCCAGGATCACGACCTGGCCCATGACGTTGGCCTGCACGTAAGTGTAGGGATCGATCAGGGAGTGGCGGACCCCGGCCTGGGCCGCGAGATGGACGATCCGGGTGATCGACCCGCTCTCGCGCTCGATTGCCGCAGCCATCGCCTCGCGGTCGGCAATGTCGGCGCGCACGAAGTCGAAGCTCTCGTGCGGCTCCAGCAGGGCGAGCCGCGCCTGCTTGAGGCTTACGTCGTAGTAGTCGTTCACGTTGTCCACGCCGAGAACGCGCTCGCCGCGCGCGAGCAGCGCCCCGCAGACGTGGAAGCCGATGAATCCGGCGGCCCCGGTCACAAGGATCGTCATTCGGTGGGCCACCCCCATTCGTTGCGCCTCGTGGTCCCGGATAACGTTTGACACGGTGGCGGTTGCACGCGCATAGCGCTCTCGGCGTTCCCGTACGCACGCCCATTGTCGGCGGATCGGCAAGGCGGGCAAGCGCGGACGCCGCTGGCTCACCGCTCGGACACCATCCCATGCGCGTTGCGGTTATCGGTCTCGGTTACGTCGGCTTGCCCCTCGCGGCTGCCCTGAGCGAGCACGTCGAGACACTGGGCTACGACATCAGCGAGGCGCGGATCGACGAGCTGGAGGGCGGCCACGACCGAACCGGCGAGCTCTCGCCCGAGCGTCTCGCCGCCGCTCGACTCCGCGTCACGGCGAACGCTGACGACATCGCGGGCTCGGACATCTTCATCGTGGCGGTGCCGACACCGCTCGACGAGGAGAAGCGCCCCGATCTGGGGGCCGTGCTGGCCGCCGCGCAGACCGTCGGCGCCCGCCTCGCCGGAGGCGCCATCGTGGTCTTCGAGAGCACGGTCTGGCCGGGGGTCACCGAAGACATCTGCGTCCCCGTGCTGGAGCGCGCCTCGGGGCTCGCGGCCGGCGTCGACTTCCATGTCGGTTACGCGCCGGAGCGCATGAATCCCGGCGATCCCGAGCACGGCCTCGACCGCCTCACCAAGGTCATTGCCGGCCAGACGGCGGAGATCGCGGAGCGCCTCGCCGCCCTCTACGGCAAACTCAACGGAGGCAAGGTGTTCATCGCCCGCGACATCCGCACCGCAGAGGCCGCCAAGGTGATCGAGAACGCCCAGCGCGACGTCAACATCGCCTTCATCAACGAGGTCGCGCAGATTTTCTGCTCGATGGGGCTTTCCACGCACGACGTTCTCGATGCCGCCCGCACCAAGTGGAACTTCCTGGATTTCGCGCCGGGCCTGGTCGGCGGGCACTGCATCGGCGTCGATCCGTACTACCTGGCCCATCGCGCGGTTGAGATCGGCCATGACCCGCAAATCATCCTCGCCGGGCGCCGCACCAATGACGCGATGGGGGACTTTATCGTCGAGCAGATTGCGCGTCGCCTGGAGGCCCCCAACGGGCCGGTGCTCGTGCTCGGAATCACGTTCAAGGAGAACGTGTCGGACGTCCGCAACTCGCAAGTGCCCGGCATGGTCGCGGCGCTCAAGGCGCGCGGCATCGAGACGGAGGTTCACGACCCCCACGCCGATGCGCGGGAGGTGGAACGACGCCACGGCATTCGCCTCCTGCCGGGGCTGGAGGGTGCGGGCCCCTACGCCTGTGTGCTGGGCGCCGTGGCCCATGTGCCTTATCGCGCGCTGACCGCGGCGACCTTCGCTTCACTGCTGGCGCCGGGCGGCCTCGCGGTCGATATCAAGAACATGTGGCGGGACGTGGCGCTGCCCGATGGGACCCGCCGCTGGACCCTGTGAGACGCCGGTGCGCGGTTTATCGCGGGAAGAGTCGTTCGATCGCGGCCGGCAGCTCGGCGAAATCGTCGATCACCGCGTCGGCGCCGAGGTCATGCGGCGGGATCGGGCTGTACCCATAGGTCGTGACGATCGCGGCGACGCCCGCGCCCTTCGCTGAATCGACGTCCGCCGAGCTGTCCCCCACCATGACCGCGCGGTCCGGCCGCGCGCCGAGCGCCGCCAGCGCCTCCTCGACATGGCCGGGATGGGGCTTGATCCTGGCGACCGTGTCGCCGGCGAGCACCGCTTCGATGTGGCGGTCGATGCCGAAGTGGGCGAGCAGGCGGCGGGTCGAGTGCTCCCCCCTGTTGGTGCAGACTGCGAGCGAGATGCCGGCGTCGTGGAGCCGCTCGATCGTGGACTCCACGGCGGGGAAGAGCTGCACCCGCTCGGTCTCGATCTCGAAGTAGTAGGCGATGAGCCGCTCGATCAGGGTTCGGAGCGTGGCATCGTCGGGGCGCGCCGCACCTTGGGAATCGAACGCCGCGAGGAGGAGGCGCTTGGCGCCCTGGCCCGCGCTTTGGCGGAAGCGCTCAAACGCGACCGGCGCGTGGCCGAGCTCCGTCAACAGCCGGTTGAGCGCCGCGATGAGATCGGGCGCGGTGTCGAAGAGCGTCCCGTCGAAGTCGACGAGCACCGCGTCCACATGCTCACGCAT
>JAPOPO010000583.1 GCA_026712885.1 Rhodospirillales bacterium
GCCGGCGACGGCCAGCGTCACGCGGTAGGCGTTATCGCCCATCTTCTGGATGTTGTAGGGCGGATAGGTGGGCGCCGTCTCGCTCGGCAACTGCTCGAGCATCCGGGCCATCCGGTCGAAACCGACCGTGGTGCTGAAGAGCGGGGAAAGATCGAATGCACGCATGGTGTGACTCCTTTTCGTAAGCAAGTCTTCCAGTGGTCCGCCGTTATGGCCGGACCGGTTTCATGCCCAGTCGGGGGCCCACTCTGCGGCACCCCCTGGGGCAACCATGAGATGGTGATGGCGAGCGGGGGTTTCAACGATCTGCGAGCACGAGCGGCGCTGGACCTGCGCGCGGCGCTGCGCCACGGTGGGCGTCATGGCGGCCCCCCCTGCCCCGCGCGGCGTCTCCACGCCCGGCGTCCACGCCGGGGTGTTCGTCGCCATGTTCCTCATCTCGTTCAGCTATCCGGTGGGCGAGGCGATCGCCAACGAGATGAACACGGGCGCGATGCTGTTTATCCGCTTCGGTCTGGCGATGGCGATCTTCGCCCCGCTGGTGGCCTGGCGCCACGGCCTCGCCTGGCCGGGCTGGCGCACGCTTGCGGGCTACGCCGCGATCAGCACCTCGCTGGTCGCGTTCTTCTGGTGCATGTTCTATGGCCTGCGTACCACCAGCGCGCTCAACACCGGCGCGATCTCGACTCTGATTCCCGGCCTTACGGCGATCGCGGGCGCGATCCTCGTCGGCGAGCGGCTGGGCTGGCATCGTCTCGCTGCGCTTGGCATCGGCCTTGTCGGCGCGCTCTGGGTGGTCTTCCGCGGCGATTGGGACCGCTTCGTCGCACTCGACCTCAACGAGGGCGACCTGATCTTCTTCGCAGGCTGCGTCGCGATGGGCTTCTACAGCCCGCTGGTCAGGCTCTTCCACCGGGGCGAGCCGGTGTTGGTCATGACCTTCTGGATCGCGACCATCAACGCGACGTGGTTCCTGCTCATCGCGAACGAGGCACTATGGACCACAGCGTGGATGGATGTGCCGCTGTTCGCCTATGGCGGAGTCGTCTTCGTCGCGATCTGCTCGACGGTGATCGCCTCCTTCCTGATGCAGTGGGGCACCATCACGATCGGCCCGACCCGCGTCCAGGCCTACAGCTACCTGCTACCGGCCCTCGTCATCGCCATCGACTGGGCGCTGGGCAAGGGCCTGCCGAGTGCCCTCACCATCCCCGGTGTCGTCATCGTGCTGGCGGCGAGCCTGGTGATCCAGCGCGGCGAGATCTTCGCGGGTCGTTCGGCCGACGCCGCACGCTCGTAGCCTGCACCCCTCGCAGGGCTCACAGCCTGCGGCGTTCGATCCCGAACAGGCCGGCTGTGACGGCGAGACCGATGGCCGGGCAGATCAGCATGCACCACCAGGCGGCCTCCCAGCTGCCGAGGCCACCGACCACGACCGCCATCAGCGGCGGCCCCAGCAGCATGCCGATCGCGGCACCCTGGGCCATGAAGCCGTTGGCCATGGCCCCGAGCTCGGGCTTCGGCACGTGCGCGGCAGCACCGGCGTACGCGGCCGCGGGCAGGATGCCGCTGCCGGCGCTGAAGACGATCGCCAGCGGAATCTTGGCATCGTCGGGCACGGACCCTGCGAGGATCAACACGCCGGTCACTGCCATGATGGCGTTGGCCGCACCCACCAAGGCGTAGCGCGGCACCCCCTGATGCATCAGCCAGCCGCCGACCAGGTTTCCGGTGACGTTCATTCCTACCACCAGCGCCGAGAAGAGCGCGGCGCCCATGGGCCCGCGGCCTTGTGTCTCGATCAGGAATGTGGGGAGCCACGCGGCGATCGCGAACCACTGGATCGTGAACAACAAGAACGCCCCGCCGTAGAGCCAGAGGGCGCCCACCGGCAGCGTCGCCCGCACGCCGGCCCAGTCGAAGCCCGCATCTGCGTCGCGGCGCGGCTGCTCGGGCCAGCGACGGGGCGACATGCCGGCCACCGCAAGCACAGCCGCAATCAGCGCCGCACCGGCCATGAGCCACCAGAGGCTGCGCCAGCCCATCGAC
>JAPOPO010000601.1 GCA_026712885.1 Rhodospirillales bacterium
AGGCGCGCCACGACTGCCTGGTCTTCCACGCGACCGGGACCGGCGGGCAGTCGAGGGGGAAGCTGGTCGCCTCGGGCCGGGAGCCGGGCTGCAGGCCCAGCGCCACCACCGAAGGGTGGCACCAACCGCTGGGCGCGGCGATCAGCCAGACCCCTCGTTCGGGGATCAGGAACCGCACCGGCCCCTCGCAGGCGTTGAGCTTCGCCCCGATCCATTCGCCCATGGCGCGGTTCTCGTCCGCCGTCGTGCGCATCAGCGTCACGTTGGGATTGTGGATGTGGAAGGTGCGGCCTTCGTACTGCGTCGGCACGCTCTCGCGCGCCCCAAAATTCACCATGTCGAGCGCCCCGCAGGAGCCCACGTAGGGCAGGCCCGTCCGCGCGAAGGCGCCGAGCCGGTCCCCGCCTGCGCTGAAGACGCCGCCCATCAGGTGGTCGCACACCTCGGTGGTGGTGCTGTCGATGCAGCCCAGCACCAGGCCGGAGTCGACCAGCTTCTCCATCGACTGCCCGCCGGTCCCGGTCGCGTGGAAGACCAGGCAGTCGTGGCGCGCCTCCAGCGCGGCGCGGACCTGATCCACGCAGGCCGTGGTGACGCCGAACATGGTGAGGCCGATGGCCGGCTTGTCCTCGGCCGCCGGCGCCTCCCCCCTCATCATGCCGGCGAGCGCGTGCGCCGCGTTGGCGAGCACCACGCGCGAGATCCGGTTGAGCCCGGCGATGTCCACGACCGAGTACATCATGGTGATGTCGTTGGGCCCGACGTAGGGCGCGACGTTGCCCGAGGCGACGGTGGAGACCAGCACCCTTGGCACCCCGATGGGGAGCGCCTGCATGCCGATGGAAACCAGCGCGGTGTTGCCGGAGCCCCCGGCCCCGATCACGCCGCCGATGTCGTCGCGCGTCGGCAGGAAGCGCGCCAGCGCCTCGCCCATGGCGGCAACCGCCTGACCCCGGTCCTCCAGGCCGAGTACCGCATCGGCGCCGTCAGGATGGTGGGCCGCGACCTCGGCCGCGCTCACGTCCACGCCGGCGGGCCGGTCGGCGCCGCCGGTGCCCACGTCCACGACGCAGGCCCGCACGCCATCCGCCGCGAGCAGGTCGCGGATGTAGAGCAGCTCCGCACCCTTGGTATCGAGAGTGCCGACGATGTAGGCCCGCGTCATCGCCCCGCTCCCGCGTGCTCCACCTGCGCGCTCAGTCCACCGTCTTCAGCACGCCGCCGATGGTGTCGAAGATGCGGTCGATCTGGCTCTTCTCGACGATTAGCGGCGGCGAGAGCGCGATGGTATCGGCGGTGACCCGGATCAGCAGGCCCTCGTCGAAGCACTTTTGGAAGGTCTCGACGGCGCGCGCGGTGGGCGCACCGGGGCGCGGCTCCAGCTCGATCCCGGCGACGATCCCGAGGTTGCGCAGGTCGATCACATGGTGGCCGCCCTTGAGCGACCAGAGCGCGTCCTCCCAGTAGGGCGCAAGCTCGGCCGCGCGCTCGAAGAGCCCTTCCTCGCGGTAGACGTCGAGGGTCGCGATCCCCGCCGCCGACGCGAGCGGATGGCCGGAATAGGTGTAGCCGTGGAAGAGCTCGATCCCCTGCTTGGTGTTCTCGAGGAAGGCGTCGTAGATCTTGCTCCGGCAGAACACCGCGCCCATGGGGACGGTCGCGTTGGTGAGCCCCTTGGCCGTGGTCAGGATGTCCGGCTGCACGTCGAAGTAGTCCGCCGCGAAGTTCGCGCCCAAGCGCCCGAAGCCAGTAATCACCTCGTCGAAGATCAGCAGGATGTCGTGCCGGTCGCAGATTTCCCGCAGCCGGCGCAGGTAGCCCTTGGGCGGCACCAGCACGCCGGTGGAGCCCGCCACCGGCTCCACGATCACCGCGGCGATGGTGGAAGGATCGTGCAGCGCC
>JAPOPO010000424.1 GCA_026712885.1 Rhodospirillales bacterium
CCTTCGATATGTCCTCCGACGCGAGGGCGTCCCCGCCAGTGCACGGGCGCGGCCCGCACCCCGGGCGCCGACCTGCACCGCCACGAAGCCGTTGGAGTTCTATGCGCCGCCTGGCGCGCTTGTGAGCCTCCCCCCTTCAGCGACTTCCACGACCGGGCCGACGACGCCGACGACAACCGGGCGCACACCGACGCCGCGGTGCTTCGCCGTGACGATGGACGATGCACGCACCGCGCAGGTGAAGCGCTCGCCGGCGCCGGGGGGCCGCCGCACGCTCGACAACCTCGCGGCGCGGCTCGCGCAGCCTCGATTCCCACGACCGCGCTGACGCTGCCCGGCGGGACGGCGCCGCACGGCGCGGGCGCCGCGACCGCAATCGCGCGCGGGGGGCCGGACCCGTCCTCCCGACGCCTCCGGGCAGGGCGGCTTCGGCGCCGGTCGCGACGGCTGCGCCTCCGGCGCGCACAGCCGGGGTGTCGAGGCGCACGCGCTCCTACCCGGCCTCCGCGTTCCGCGTCTCACCGTCTCTCTCGGCGCGGCGCCGTAGCGCCGATTCACCCACAGTCGCCGGTCAGTCCAGGTTGGCAAGTTTGTTGGGAAAGACTCCAGCGTGGGTGAAATAATGTGTTTTGTATCAGCTAGTTGATGAATCTTTTCGGATCTCGGTCGAGAAACGCGCGCGGCGACCACGCTTGGGCCGCCGGCATGAGATCGAACCACTGCCAGGCGAGCGCGAGAAGCGTCTCCTGCTGCGCCCGGTTCAGCAGTCCGCCGGGGATGCCGGCGGGCTCCGGGACGACGCCGTCCCGGCCGGGACCGACCCGGAGCGCGCCGCGCCTCTCGCCGATCACCGCCAGCGCGCGCTGAGCCGGCGTCAGGCTGGCGACCAGCTCGTGCGCGATATCGGTCTCCGCCCCTAGCTAGCGGCCGCAGCTCCTTGCCCGCCACCTTGAACGCCTGCGGGTAGGTGCCGATGAAGCTGGGCGACAGCGAATACGCATCGCCGTCCAGCGTGATGTTGAGCGCGACGTGATGGCCGTCCAGCTGCACCGCCCATCGCGACGTCGCCGAGGGGTCGCCGAACACGGGGAAGGCCTCGATCCCCACCCCGTCGTTCGGCTCGCCGTCGACGGTAGCGCGCAGATCGTCCCCCAGCATGACATCCCCCACCTTGCCGTAGCCCTTCGCGCTCAGCAGCGCCGCCAGAAGGTCCGAGAAGGCGCGGAGCCGGGCGTCGTCAAGATCGCCCAGCGCCACGCCGCCGGCCTGCCCGCGCACCGGGGCGTTGGTCCATCGGCGTCTCTCGGGGTGAGCCATATCGTAGTGCGCGGCCCGCCTTTGCCCCGCGTTCAGCGAATCCAGGAACCGGGCCGCCGCGCGCGCCATGGTTTGCGGCGAGCGGTCCGGCGGCGCCGGACGGTACGTCCCCAGAACCGCGCCGGCGCGCGATGCCTAGCCCGTGGTCCCCGCATCGCCGTCCCCGGCGGAAGCGCCGACGGCCGCCACCGCGAAGCATGCGCAGAGAAGAATTGATGCCAGCATCCGTTTCATCGCAACTTCCCCTCGACCGGCGCAGCCAAATGCCGCCGCCACTTATCGCCCGGGAGCGCTTGTAGCCCGATTCCTGGCTTCGGTCATCGCTCGAACGGGTCTCGGTCGCGCTCCCACAACGCCGGCCGCCCGGCGACAATGCCGGCGCGACGCGCTTCCGCTGTTCCCGTTCCTGTGCCGCAAGATATAGGCAGGCCTCGTGATGCCCGAGGATTTCGTGTTCAGCGCCAGCCGACTCTGTCGCGCGCACCCGCGTTCCCGCGCCCGCGTGCGGCGACGGTCTCACGGGCAGACGGAACGTTTGCCGGCGACGGGCGACTGTTCGTTCAGGCCGTGGAGAATCGAGTATCGGGACGCAGGAAAAAGCCGTGGCTTCAGTGATGACTGGCGGCTGCGCCCGGCGACTTCACGCGCGGGGAGGTCGATTCCACGGCTTCGCCGAACAGATTCAGCGCCGAAACGGTCACAATGATGGACAGCAGCGGTCAGTGTTGCCTTGGTGATGACTTCAATCATTATCATCATGCTCCGGCGAGCGTCCTGGTTCACTCGACAAACTATCTCGTTGTTTTATAAAAATAATTCTCTTCTATGTCCGCCGCACCGGAGACCGCGTACACGTCCTGCACTACCGCTGGGACGATATCGACCGCACCGCCGGCGAGTTCCGCCTGCGCGACGGCAAGACCGGGGCACGCATGGTGCCCCTCACACCGACGGCCGAGACCGTGCTGGCGGGGATCGCCCGTGCGCCTGCCAACCCCTGGGTCATCGTCGGCAAGCAGCCCGGCACGCATCTCTCCACCATCACCGCAGACTGGTACCGCCTGCGCGCCCACGCCGGCCTCGACGACGTGCGCATCCACGACCTGCGCCACTCCTATGCGAGCCGCGCGCTGGCGGCGGGCGAGAGCTTGTCCATGATCGGCAAGCTGCTGGGCCATGCCGACATCCAGAGCACGGCGCGCTACGCGCACCTTGCGCGCGAGACCGAGCGCCTCTCCGCCGCCCGGGTCGGCGGCAGCATCGGCGCCGACATCGGTGCAGATGGCGCTGCCGATAAGGGCAACCCCTCCTCATGACCGTGGCGCTTCCCTCGCAGGGGACGATCACGGAGCACACCGTGGCGGCACTCGCTGCGGAGAGCGACACCGTGGTCTGGGACCGTGCGCTCACCGGCTTCGGCGTGCGCGTCTACCCCTCCGGCGCCAAGGTCTACGTGGTGCAGGCGCGGGGCCCCGAAGGCACCCGGCGCATCACCGTGGGCCGGCACGGGGTGATCGGCGCCCGGGAGGCGCGCCGGCGCGCGGCCCTGATCGTCGCCCGTATCAGGGCGGGCGAAGACCCCGTTCCGGAGGCCGAGAAGGCCGAGGCCACCACCGTCGCCGCGCTTGCCGAGCGCTACCTGCGCGAGCACGTGGCGGTGCGGTGCAAGCCCACGACCGCAACCCAGTACCGCCTCGCCATCGAGCGCTACATCGTGCCCACCCTCGGCACCCGTCCGGTCTCCGCGCTCGGCCGTGCGCAGGTGGCCGACCTGCAGCATTCCCTGAGCGACCGCCCTGCCATGGCCAACCTGGTGATCGCGACCCTCTCGCGCATGATCGACCAGGCCATCGCCTGGGGCGTGGCGGGGGAGACGGCCAACCCCTGCCGCTCCGCCCCAAAGTACCGGACGCGCCGGCGCGAGCGCTTCCTCACCGACGCGGAGTTCCGCCGCCTCGGCCAGACCCTCGATGAGCTCGAGGCGACCGGGCGCATCTCGCCGCATGCGGCGGCGGCGCTCCGCCTGCTGATGCTGACCGGCTGCCGGCGCAACGAGATCCTGACGCTGCGTTGGGAGGAGGTGCGCCTGGAGGCGCAGGAGCTGCGTCTGCGCGACAGCAAGACCGGCCCGCGCACGGTCTCGCTCTCGCCCGAGGCGGCGCAGGTTCTGGCCGCGATACCGCGCCTCCCCGGCAACCCCTGGGTGATCCCCGGCGCGAAGCCCGGCGCCCGGCTCTCAAGCCTGTTCGAGCCCTGGCGCCGGGTGCGCGCCCGTGCCGGCTTGGACGACGTCCGCATCCACGACCTGCGCCACTCCTACGCCAGCCGCGCCTTGGCGCTCGGCGAGAGCCTGCCGGTGATCGCCAAGCTTCTCGGCCACGCCCAGATCCAGACCACCGCACGATACACACACCTCACGCGCGACGCCGTCAGAGACGCCGCCATAAAGGTCGCCGAAGGAATTGGAGAGGACATCCTTGTCGGCCGTGCCCCGGGCCGCGCCTGCGGATCGAGGGGGCCGAATGGCGTCACGCGCATCGGCGCCGGGCGCAACGGGCGGAGCGCCGTCCGGGGCGTCGCGGCTCCCGGCCATGCCGCGAAGGACGCGATGAGGGCATCGGCTGCCAGGGTTGCGGCCGACATCGGGGAGGACATTCTCCCGCCGTTGGCAACGCGGGAAGGACCCTGCGCCGCCCAGGTGCCCGCCGTGACGCCCGGCCGGGACGATCCGGCCGAGATCGAATCGCCCCGGTCGGTGGGGAATCGCGGGATCGAGGAGGTCGCGGCGCTTGACGCCCGCTCCCGACGGCGCTAGAGAGTGATCCATTCGTTCCGTTATGGAGATAACGGAAGATCATATGCACCGCGCCGGCCACCGTGCGCTGCATAAGTACCGGCCCCGCCGCGAGGCAGTCCGAGGGACCGTAACGGCGGTAGCCTGCCCGCACAACGTCCTTCGATTCTCTCACCCGCCCCCTCCGCCCTCCCGCACCGCGCCCGGCGACCGACGAGGCATTTGCCCTCCCAGGGACCGGGCTGCGCAGCAGTCCGGCCGGCGCGACCGCGCCGCGCGCGAAGCGCGGAGCCAAGCGAGCGGAGCGAGCGCCCGGCGCCTGAGGGAAATGATTAAGCGCGGGCGCCCGGCGCTTGAGGGAAATGAACAAACCAACCACCCGTCGAGGGACTCCACGAAACCAGGCCCGGAGCGCGGGACTGCGCCGTGCCCCGCCTTGGTTCCCCTTCCGCTCTGGAGAGGGGGGATGGGGACGGGAGGAGGTGAGTGTGTATCGGACGCTCGCCTCCTCCTCACTCCAACCCTCGCCGCCCCGGCGGGGACAGGAGGGACAGGGAGAGCTAGTGTCCCGATCGAGAAGTTCGCATGTGTTTCGGGAAACCCCACACGTCATGGCCGGGCTTGTCCCGGCCATCCACGGGTTCGCCCAGCCTCGGACGGCTTTAGCTGAGCGATTGGATGGCTCGTGTGGGTCAGACGCCCACTCCGAAATCATGCGAACTTCGGAAACCGGACACTGGGTGATGTCCGAGCCTCATGGACCGGGAGCGCACGTCCCGAGTGGGACAGCCACAAGAATTTTGTGCGGCATTCGCCGGGATTGTGCGGGACAGCCGGGAAGAGCGGCATCGCGCTCATCGCCGGCCCCTGCGCCGGATGGATTCGCGCATCGCGCCGGCGGCCTCGCGGACCGGGGGGCGGCAGCCGCTCGATCGCCGGCCGCCCGCCTGCCTCGCCAGGAGTGCTCCGTCGGCTCTCGTCCCGCATCCCGCGACCCTGCCACGCCCGCCGCGCCCCGTGCACCGCACCATGGTCAAGCCATCGAAGCCCTGCCCCCCTCCTCACCCCGGCCCTCTCCTCCCCAGGGAGGAGAGGGGGAGCAGGTGGATAGACCCCGCTTCCAACCCGCCACGCTGTGCCGCTGGCGGACCCCGCCCTCACCACCTACGTTCCCCCTCCGCCCTTCAGGGGGGAGGGGGACAGGGGGAGGTGGGTGCGTCGATCCAACGCCCGGCGATTGTGGGAAATGAATAAAGCACACAAAAAGAGAGGGCGGCCCGAAGGCCGCCCTCCTGAACGTGCAGTCTCGAAACGAGGACTAGTCTTCCTTCTTCCGTGCGCCGAACGCGCCCACGAAGCTGGTGTTCTCGTTCACGTCTATTGTGTCCGGGTCGTCGGGCCTATGGACGCCGAAGGTACCTGCGACTGCGCCCGGATGCGTGTTGGAGGTGGTTTCGACCAGCTCCGTAGCCGGATCGTCCACCGCCGGGTCGTAGAAGTTCCCTGCCCATGTGCCGTTGAAGGGATAGTCGGGCAGACCGTCGTCATCCGCATTGGGCACGCCTTCGCCCATCCAGGCCCGGCCGTTGAACGAACCTGTTGCGGCAACATTCGGGTTCGTAGTGACATCCTGATCGGCCAGCAGACCGAGGTGGATGTCGCCATCCACGTCATCGCCGTTCGCGACGATGTTGTGGATCCTCCCGGTGATGATCCCCGCATCGGTATCCACGGGCTCCGCGTTGTTTGCCACCGCGGTTGCTCTCTCAGCGGCATCAATGGCTCCGAAGTTGGCGGTGAGCGTAGCGTCCGCCGAGAAGAAATCGATCCGGTTGGGCGTCGCTCTCACGCCTGCCGCCGAGCCCTCGTACGTCGCCGTACCGGTGAGAGGGACCGGAATCTCGTTTGCCGGTTCTCCGCCGGCGGCGAATGCACCGAAGGTGTATCTGTCAGCCAATACCGTACCGTCTGCATTGTTCTCCCTCAGCCAGACGCCGAACGCGAGGTAGTCGTTGTCGATCTGCAGCATCGCCGGCCTCGCTGTAACGATAATTTCGTCGGCGTCGCCGTTGATCTGGTAACCGGAGATGGCCGTGACCTCCCCGTCGGTAATCGTGATGGTGCAAGCCGTGTCGTCAGGGCACACCAGATCGCCCATTATATCTGCGGTCTCGTCGCCATCATCACCGTCATGGTCGTACTCAACGTCATAGGCTACGTCGTCCTCAGTAGTGTTGGGCGTGATTTCCGTGATCCGTGACGCCACCGCGTCATAGCCCCGGTAGGTGATTGTGATCGCGTCTCTCGCCGCCTCATCCTGCTTCCTGTCGGTGAAGACGAGGACGCGCCTCCGGGTTAGGACATCACCGTCGCCGTCCGAAGTCTGGTTCGAGATGTCGAACTCTTGCGTGAACTCGCCGAGGCCAGGCCCCATAACGAAGTTGGTCTCGTCCCCGGTAGTATCCGGGTCGTCCCGCGTCAGATCGACCAGATCGTCGGCAGCGCCGTTGATGTTGACCATCACGTCTATCTCGCCGCTGCCGTCCTCACCGTCGTCGGCGCTGTTGTCGGGTGGAGCGTCGGGATCGGTGTCGTCGCTACCGTGAGTATTGTCGGCTCCCGGGTCGGCGTTGGGCCACGTGATAGCCACAGTGGTTGCGGTATCGCCCTCTGCATTCGGAGCGGTGTCTCCACCTACCAGCTCATCCGACGCCTGAGTGGCGATTTCCGCATTGATGGCACTCACGTGCTGCGACCTGAGGTTTCTGAGCGCCTCCAAGTCGGGCTCTGAAACGTTCGTGTCCGCCCCAGTGACGCGGAGCGCGTTCGCCATCAGGAAGAAGGGAAGCACGTGCGTGTCGGCTGCAGTCGCCGCAGCCCGAGCCGCATCCCTGGCCGCCATGTAGTCCATGCCGGCGCCGGCGTCGCCCGTATGCTCCTCGGTCAGGTCGTCGTTCGCGTCTTCCAGATCCGAGAGAGCCGCCTTGGCGTCTGCGGACGTCTCGGCGTCCATCGCAGCCTGACGGGCGGTGTCTGCGGCCATCTTGGCGGTCATCGCACGACCCAGCGAGTCCTGCGCCTCCATCGAAGCCGCCGCGGCATCGTCTGCCAGGTCGTTCGCACCCTTCGTAGCTATGGTGCCATCGGCATTGTAGGTACTCCTGTACATGGTCCGTGCGGCCACGGCCTTGTTGGCGGAGTCACGCGCTTCGCCCGCCTGCTCCGCGGCCATACCGGCCTTGTCCTGCACCGCCATGTAGTGGAACAGAACGCCGTCGTCCGCATCGGTGTAGAGATCTTCCGCCGCCTGCTGCGCTTCGGCGAGGTCCCTCTCTTCCTGCAGCCTCGCGGCTGCATCCGTTGCCACTTGCGCCTCACGCTGCGACTCCTCGGCGGCCGTCTTCTGGCCGTCCGCGTCATCCCGCCCGGTCTTGGCGTTCATCGCATGCTGGATCGCCACTGTGGACATCGTGGCATTTGCCGCGAGTTGCGCCTGGTTCTCTGCGTACTGCGCAGCGATCTCGGCATCATCGGCAGCATCCCGCGCCGCCACCGCCTCCGTGGCTGTGGCGCCCAGGAGGTCTTCGACCGCATCTGCCGCCGCGTCCGCAGCGTCAGCCGCCGTCCGAGCAGCGTTGGCGTACTCCCTGGCGTCATCCTTCGCATCGGACAGGGCCGTTGCTTCGGCGGCCTCAGCAGCGGCGAGTGCATCGGCCTCGTCCTTTGCGTCGATTGCCGCCTGCACGATGCTGGTCATAGCCTGGGCTTGCGCCAGCGCCGTCGCGGCCGCCGACTGCGCAGCCTGTGCGGCCTTCACATGCGGGTCCGCGTCGGCCGCCGTCGCCGCCGCCTGGGCCGCGGTGTTGGCGGTCACGGCATCCAAGTAGGCGCCGTAAGCGACCGCCGCCGCCGCCTCTGCCCGCTCGAACGCAGCCGTGGTGGACGCATTCAGGTCCATGCCGTCCCTGACCGCGTCGACCGCCGCCTGCGCGTTGTCCTTGTCCGTCTCCGCCGCATCGTGAGCGTCCTGAGCGTCACCTTGTGCGGTGGCCAGGGCCGCCGCTGCGGCGGCCGCTGCCGCCTCTGCGGCTGCAGCAGCGGCGGCTGCCGCGTCGAGTGCTGCCTTGGCCTCGGTCACCATTTGGGCGTAGCTCGTAGCATGCCCCAGCGCGGTCTCAGCGTCTGTCTGCAACGCCGCCGCCTTGTCCCGCTCCGCTGCCGCAGCGGCCGAGGTGGTCGCCCGGTTGGCCGCGTCGCTCGCCTCGCGGGCCGCCGCCGCCGCTGCCATGGCGGCATCCGCCGCCCCCGCCGCCGCGTCGTACGAGGTCTGGTCGGAGCCCTGGATACCCTCGATTGCCATGACGGTCGCCGCCGCGGAATAGGCCGCCGTCGCCGCCGCGTCCGCAGCCGCATCGGCCGCCGTCCGCGCCGTGTTGAGCGCAGCCAATTCAGCCGCAGCTGCAGCCGCAGCTTCCTCGGCCGCGATCCTTGCGGCCTCTGCTTCGGCCGCGATCCTTGCGGCCTCCTCTTCAGCCGCGATCCTTGCGGCCTCTTCCTCGGCCGCGATCCTGGCAGCCTCCTCTTCAGCCGCGATCCTGGCGGCTTCCACCTTGGCGTCCGCCACCATGCCGGCGTACATCTGGGCGTTCGTCAGCGCGGTCTGCGCTGCGTCCCGCTGCGCCTCCGCAGTGGCCTGGTACCCCGCCGCCTCTGCCGACGTTGCCGAGGCAGCCGCCGATGCGCTGGCCGCCATGGCCGCCATGTAGGCATCGTTGGCAGCCTGCGCCGCCGCCTGCAGTTCAGCGTACGAGTCTTCGTCGGCATCGGCGTTTGCCGTCTGGGCATCGACCGCCGACCGCGCGGCACTGGCCGCCGTCTTCGCCGCGTCGGCGGCGTTGCTGGCAGCCATCTGCGCGGCGGAAAGGGCCGCCGCTTCTGCTGCAGCCGCCTGCCGGGCAGCCTCTTCCTCAGCCGCGATCCTGGCAGCCTCCTCTTCGGCCGCGATCCTGGCGGCCTCTTCCTCAGCCGCGATCCTGGCGGCCTCCTCTTCAGCCGCGATCCTGGCGGCCTCTTCTTCAGCCGCGATCCTGGCGGCTTCTTCTGCAGCCGCGATCCTGTCAGCCTCTGCCTGGTCGTTGGCGTCCTTGATCGCCTGCACGATGCCGGCGTACCTCTCGGCATTCGCCTGCGCGGCCTCGGCAGCCGCCCGCGCGGCTTCCGAGGCTTCCTGTGCGGCTTCCGCGTCTTCCAGCGTCGCAGCATCCGCAGCAGCAGCGCTCGCCTCCGCAGCATCGTCGGACGCCGCCTTGGCAGCGGCTGCCGCGTTTTCGGCTCTCAAGAAGGCGACCGCGTCAAGATTCCGAATGGCGTCAACGCCAGCAACTGCCGCTGCCGCCGCATCGGACGCCGCCATTGCCGCCGTTGCTGCGGCCGCTGCGGCATCCTGCGCCGGCATCAGATTCGGTGCTTCCATCTGCGGTGCATCGCTCCCGCTGTGGACGCAGCCGTACATGACGGCCGAAAGGGCAACGATCGAGACCGCTGCCATCAAACTGCGAGTCAGCTTCGTCTTCTTCATGGCTCCGAGGCTCTCCTCATTCTGAAGAGGCCTCGTGCGAGGCGACCTGGAATCGACAAGCCGCGATGAACCTCTCCCGCATGAGCCCGTCGGGCCGTGCGGAAAAGCGATAACCCATTCTAATTACGAAAGTATTCGAGCCATTCAGCCGGCACCCCGGGCCTCGGCGCCAACGGGCGTGCGCCCGTGCGCGCAGACGGGTGATTCCGGATGGTTGCGAAGTGATGACGGGACGCTTGCGGTTTATTCGGTCTTCGCCCCCGGGATGTGACGGTCATGCCTCGTCGTAGCACGCTGACGCTGACGGGCCGGGCGGTGGACAGCCTCTCGGTGGATGCGAAGGACGCGATCTTCTGGGACCGCGAGCTCGCGGGCTTCGGGGTCCGCGTCTACCCCTCGGGCCGCAAGGTCTACGTCGTCCAGAGCCGTGCCGGCGGCGCGCCCCGGCGCATCACCCTCGGCACCCACGGCGAGCTCACCGCGACCCA
Organism: Rhodospirillales bacterium; assembly: GCA_026712885.1. GTDB lineage: Bacteria > Pseudomonadota > Alphaproteobacteria > UBA828 > UBA828 > WTGU01. The sequence goes on from JAPOPO010000424.1 coordinate 10,178, forward strand.
GGCCCGCCTCCGCGCCGCCCAGGTCATCGACCGCATCAAGCGGGGCGAGGAGCCCATGCCGCCGCCCGCCGGCGCCACCGTCGCAGACCTCGCGGAGCGCTACCTGAGCGCCCACGTGGCCCAGAACTGCAACGCCCATACCGCCGGCATCTACCGGGGCTCGCTCGAGAACCACATCCTGCCCGCCCTCGGCATGATGCCGCTCGCCATGGTCGAGACCGCCCACGTCGCGGCGCTCCACTACCGCCTGCGCGAGACCCCCCGCGCCGCCAACCGCGCGCTCTCGGTGCTCTCCAAGATGTTCTCCCTCGCCTGCGCCTGGGGCCAGGTGCCCGACGGCACCAACCCCTGCCGGGGCGTGCGCAAGTACAAGGAGAAGAAGCGCGAGCGCTTCCTCTCCCGAGACGAGTACCGCCGCCTGGGCCAGGCGCTGGCCGAGGCGGAGATGGAAGCCGAGGCCGGCGTGGAAGGCGCGGTCTCGCCCTACGCCATCGCAGCGCTCCGTCTGCTCATGCTCACCGGCTGCCGCCTGAACGAGATCCTGACACTGCGCTGGGATCAGGTGTAGGTTCGTCCTCTCAAGTTTCCTGGAGCCCTCCTGAGCCCTATGGAGTATTATTCTTCAATGGGTTAAGGAAACACCACCTCCTACCAAGCCCTCTCCGCTACTCCCCAGTTTGCTTTTCAGTGTTGCCTTTGGTGTTGCCGCCTACACCCCGGTCCTCTACCATGGCTCCCCAATCTCGAAAGCGTTCGGTCACGCGGTGATGGAGGGGACGATGGCACAGAGCGAAGCCGGCCGAAGCCCGGCAGAACGCGGAGTTGGCATCGTCGTCCTCATTACCGTCACCCTTTGACCGAACGCTTTCCCAATCTCGATCCGTTCCATCGAGGGGTCGTGGCCATGGTCGCATCCACCGGAAAGCGCGTCGCGCGCGTCAAAGTCTATATCTCCAAGCGCGCCGTCGACGCGCTTGAGCCCGCCGACACCGCCTGGATCGCCTGGGACGACAGGCTCACCGGCTTCGGCGTCCGCGTCTACCCTTCGGGCCGCAAGTCCTACATCGTCACCTACCGCGCCGGATACGGAGGCAGGAAGGC
>JAPOPO010000584.1 GCA_026712885.1 Rhodospirillales bacterium
GGTCCCCATCCTGGTGGACGGCGACACCGGCTACGGCAACTTCAACAACGTGCGCCGCCTGGTGAAGAAGCTCTGCCAGCGCGGCATCGCCGGGGTCTGCATCGAGGACAAGCTCTTTCCCAAGACCAACTCCTTCATCGGCGAGAACCAGCCGCTGGCGGATGTGGAGGAGTTCTGCGGCCGCATCAAGGCGGGCAAGGACAGCCAGAGCGACGACGACTTTCAGCTCGTCGCGCGCGTCGAGGCGCTGATCGCCGGCTGGGGCATGGACGAGGCGCTGCGCCGGGCCGAGGCCTACCACAAGGCCGGTGCCGACGCGGTGCTGATCCACTCCAAGAAGGCGACCGCCGACGAGATCACCGGCTTCTGCGAGGCCTGGGGCGGCCGCGCGCCGGTGGTGATCGTGCCCACCATGTACCACCGCACGCCGACGCAGACCTTCCGCGAGGCCGGCGTCTCCATGGTGATCTGGGCCAACCACAACATGCGGGCCGCCGTGTCCGCCATGCGGCAGGTGAGCACGGCGATTCGGGAGAGCGAGTCGCTCGTCGCTGTCGAGGAAGAGATCGCGCCCGTGCGCGAGGTGTTCGCGCTGACGGGCCAGGCGGAGCTCGCCGCGGCCGAGGCTCGCTATCTCGCCGCCGGCGGCGGCCCCCGCGCCATCCTGCTGGCGGCCTCACGCGGCGCAAAGCTCGGCCCGCTCACCGAGCAACGGCCGAAGTGCATGCTCGACGTGCGAGGCGAGCCCCTGCTCCAGCGCCTGGTGCGCACCATCAACGAGAGCGGCCTGCGCGACGTGACCGTGGTGCGCGGCTACCGCAAGGAGGCCATCGCGCTCGCCGGCATCGAGACGGTGGACAACGACCGCTACGGCGAGACCGGCGAGGCCGCCTCCCTCGCCTGCGCCCGTGACCGACTGGACGGGCCGTGCCTGGTCTCCTACGGCGATATCCTGTTCCGCCGGCACGTGCTGGACGGCCTGCTCGCCGTCGAGGGCGACATCGTGACCGTGGTCGATGCCCGGCGCCGGGCGGATTCCTCCCGCGCTCCCGATCGCCCGGTCGATTGGGTGCGCTGCTCGCGCCCCTTCACTGGCAGCTATCTGGACGACGATCGCGTGATTCTGGAGGCGATCTGGAACGACGAGACCGGCGCCGGCGACGCCCACGGCGAGTTCATCGGCCTCACCAGGCTGAGCGAGGACGGTGCGGCGCTGGTGCGGGGCGCGCTCGACGCCATGAACAAGGACGGCAGCCTCGATACCGCCGACCTCCCCGCCCTCTTCACCCGCCTCATCGCCCAGGGCGCAACCGTCGACGTGCTCTACATCACCGGCCACTGGCTCGACGTGGACGACGCCTTCGACCTTGCCTCCCTGCGCAACCTGGTTTAGTCGCCGCGCAGCAGCCGCGCCCCTCCTCAGACCGACATCCCGCCCCCCGGGCGCTGTACGGCACGGCTATACGCAACGACCGTTCAGTCGAAGTCGTGCGGGATATAGCAAGAAATTCCGGGCATAAGGAAAATGTGCCTACCACGTAGGGGGCACAGACCGGCGAGTCCTTTCGCCAACGCCCTTCGGCAAAGCCTGAGCAATTCGTCGTCGCGCCGAAACGGCAGAGCCCGTCCCTGCCGGCTCCACCTTTCGCGGCCAGGGGGATCCCGGGACGGCCTCCCGGGTCAGACTCGCCGCACGTCCCGAGAAGTTCGCGCCATCGTCGTATCGGCCCACGAATACCGACACAATGCCGTGGACGGAGAGGTTGTCGACATGTTCCGCAGCGGCCACTATCCGAGCATCTGGCTCCGGGACCCGGAGACCGACTCCTTGATCCTGGCGAAGATGGTTACCGCCGATCCAAGCATCGCGCGCGTTGAGCACGGGCAGACGCCGTGGTGCCCTTTGCCGCCGTCGGCGTCGCGCATCCTGCCCCGCGAGTCACAGTCCGAGGTGTGAGAGTATGAGCGAGACCAAGACCATCGTCTTCTTTCCCGAGGCCGCCTTCGGGCCGGCGCTGAACTCGGTGGCTATCGCCCAGGCGTGCCGCGAACGCGGCCACCGTGCCGTCTTCGTTTGCGATCCCGGTTTCACGGAGGTGTTCGCGGGTTACGGGTTTGAGGCAGTGCCGGTTCCCATGTCGGAGCCCATGCCGCCGGAGCAAATGGCCAAGTACTGGTCCGACTTCATCAACGGCCACATCCCCAACTTCCGCAAGAGTCCTTTCGAGCAGATCGACAACTACGTGAAGGACTGCTGGGACGCGATCGTGGACACGGCGGTGTGGGCCGAGAAGACGTTGCCGGACATCCTCGCGGAGCTGCGACCCGACCTCATCTGCATCGACAACGTGATCCTGTTCCCCGCCACCAAGCAGCATGGCGTCCCCTGGGTCCGGATCATTTCTTGCAGCGAGAACGAAATCCCCGACCCGGACATACCACCGCACCTCTCCGGGTGCGGGGAGAACGACCGTGCGTGCTTCTCGGCCTTCGAGAGCCGCTTCAACGAGGTGATCGGGCCGATCCACCGGCGCTTCAACGAATTTCTGACGGGCTGCGGCGAAGACCCTTATCCGCTCGGACAGTTCTTCGAGCCCTCGCCGCACCTCAACCTGTTGCTCTATCCGAAAACGGTGAGGTACGCCCGGCGTCAGCCCCTCGATCCGGCGCGGTTCCGATACCTGGAGGGCTGCGTTCGCCAGGAGGAGCCTTACACCGTGCCGCGCTTCGCCGAGCACGACGACGCCCCTCTCGTCTACGTCAGCTTCGGCAGCCTCGGCGCCGGCGATACCGACCTGTTGAAGCGCATCATCGCCGCGTTCGCCTGTAGACCCTGTCGAGTGCTGGTCAATGTCGGCGACTATCTCGAGGCCTACGACGCACCGCCGCCCAACGTGCATCTCGCCGACTGGTATCCGCAACCATCGGTGATCCCGCAGGTCCATGCGGTCATCCACCACGGCGGGAACAACAGCTTCACCGAGTGCCTCTATTTCGGGAAGCCGGCGTTGATCATGCCCTACGTCTGGGACGGCCATGACAACGCCGCCCGCGTCGCCGAGACGGGGCATGGCCTTGCAATGCATCGCTACGACTGGACCGACGAGAATCTTCTTCGCGCCGTCGACAGGCTGATCGGCGACCCCACCATGCGCGATCGCCTCGGCCGGACCAGCAAGCAGATGCAGGAGGCCGACGGCCCGCAGTTCGCGGCGCAACTGCTCGAAGGCGTGTTTCAGAAGTCTCGCTGAGTCACGACGGCTCGACCGCGTTCTCGTTCGAGCCGTGCTCCAGCGAGGCGTTCCGCATCGGGCGCCGGACAGCGCGGATCAGGACGGCGACCCACGAGTCTCGAACGGGCAGGACCTCGCCTTCCACCTCGGCGTCGCAGCGACACGTAGAGAAAGCGCGGACGGCGGCGAGGCCGGCCACACAGTGGGGCTCCGCGCGGAACCGGGCTGGTGAGATGCGAGAGCCAAAAGACTTGTCCGAGGGCGCCACCCTGTCGGCGTGACGCAATTTCCGGTGAGACATCCGACGTTTCGTCCGTCACGCCGTGCATGACGGAACTGGAAAATGACCGGGATCTGACAATCACGTGACACGGCGATGGCTACCGCGACCGCGGTGAGTTGGCCCGCCTCATGGACGGCCGCCGCCGAATTTGGCAAGCTCGCCGGCGCCCGGCGCAGCCCGCTCCGGCCCTTCGGGGATAGCTGCCATGGAAGACCTGCCCTACGCCGCATCCGATACCATCACCGTCGGCGGCGGTGCCATGTCGGCCGCGGCGCCGGACTTCGACCCGATGCTGCTCTCGGTGCTCTCCAGCCGCTTCGGCGCCATCCTGCGCGAGATGAGCAACGGCGTGCTGCGCGCGAGTAAGTCGGGCGTCATCAAGATCGCGCGCGACATGTCCTGCGCCATCCTCACCTACGACCACCGGCTGGTCTGCATCGAGGAGTGCATCCCGGTGCACGCAGCGGCGATCGACCTCACCACCCGGCCGCTCACCGAGCTCTTCGACGATATCGAGGAGGGCGACGCCTTCCTCAACAACTGCCCGTATACGGGCGTCACGCACCACGCTGACCTGACACTCTGCGTGCCGGTGTTCTTCAACGGCAAGCCGCTGTTCTGGACCGTCTCGCGCGCCCACCACGCCGATGTCGGGGCGCCGATTCCGTCGACCTACCTGCCCTACGCCAAGACCATCTACGAGGAGGGCCTGCACTTCCCCGGGGTGCGCGTGGAGCAGGGCTACAAGGAACTTCGCGACATCATCCGCATGGCCAGGATCAAGGTGCGGGTGCCCGACCTCTGGTACGGCGACTATCTGGCCCAGGTCGGTGCCTGCCGCACGGCGGAGCGCCGGATCAAGGAGCTGGTCGAGAAGTACGGGCCGGAGACCATTGCCGAATTCGTCGAGGCCTGGATGGCCTATGGCGAGCGCCGCGCCGCCGCCGCAATCAGGACGATGCCGGCGGGCACCTGGTCTTACGAGAACCGGCACGATCCGCTGCCGGGCGTCGCCGACGAGGGGATTCCGGTCCGGGCGAAGGTGACGGTCGATCCCGGTGAGGCGATGGTCACGGTGGATGTGCGAGACAATATCGACTGCATCCCGAGCGGGCTGAACCTGAGCGAGACCTGCTCCATCGCCGCCTGCCGCGCCGGGGTCTTCTACAATATCGACCACACCATCCCGCATAACGAGGGCAGCGCGCGGCGCATCCGGGTGCTGCTGCGCGATGGCTGCATCGTCGGCCGGCCGCGCTATCCGGTGGGCACCTCGGTCGCCACCACCAACGTCACCGACCGGCTGGTGAA
>JAPOPO010000197.1 GCA_026712885.1 Rhodospirillales bacterium
CCGCGCCGGCTGGCTCTGGGGCGATGCGGTGGTGGCGGCTCTGGAGGCCGGCGGCCGCACCGCGCCGGGCGCGGGCCGCACCGGCGACGGGGGCGCGCTCGCCGTCTGGACCCGGCTCAAGGAGTGGCAGGAGAGCGCGCCCCCCCCCGCACCCGGCCACGGCCCCGCGGGGACGGCGGCGGCTCGGCAGCGCCTCGCGCTCCTGCTGGGCAAGGGCTCAGAGCCCAGGCCCGAGCAGGCGGACTTTGCCTCTGCCGCCTGCGCCGCCTTCGACCCCATCGAGGCGGAAGAAGAGCCCCACGTGGTGCTGGCCGAGGCCGGCCCCGGGGTCGGCAAGACCCTCGGCTACATCGCGCCGGCGAGCCTCTGGGCCGAGCGCAACGAGGGCACGGTCTGGCTCTCCACCTTCACCCGCAACCTCCAACGCCAGATCGACCAGGAGCTCGACCGGCTCTACCCGGAGCCCAAGGTCAAGGCGGAGAAGGTGGTACTGCGCAAGGGCCGCGAGAACTACCTCTGCCTGCTCAACATGGAGGAAGCGCTCGGGCGCAGCGCGCTGATGACGGGGGACCGCATTGCCCTGGGCCTCATGGCCCGGTGGGCGGCCGCGACTCGGGACGGCGACATCACCGGCGGCGATCTGCCGGCCTGGCTCGCCGACCTGCTCGGCTACGGCCGCACCCTCGGCCTCGCGGACAGGCGCGGCGAGTGCATCCACAGCGCCTGCACCCACTACCGCCGCTGCTTCATCGAGAAGAGCCAGCGCAAGACGCGGCGGGCGGACATGGTCATCGCCAATCACGCGCTGCTCATGGTGCAGGCCGCGCGCGCGGTCTTCGGCACCGGCGACGAGCGAAGCGTGCCGACCCGCTATGTACTCGACGAAGGGCACCATCTCTTCGACGCAGCCGACAGCGCCTTCTCCGCCCATCTCTCCGGCAAAGAGGCACTCGAGCTGAGGCGCTGGCTGCTCGGCCCGGAATCGCGGGGCCGCGGCGATGCCGGCCGCGCGCGGGGCCTGCGCAGCCGGATCGAGGATCTGATCGCCGACCGCGACGCTGCGCGCGAGGCCCTCGACGACGCGCTGAAAGCCGCGCACGCGCTGCCCGGCACCGATTGGCACCAGCGGCTCGCGGCCGGATCGGCGCAGGGGGCGTGCGAGCGCTTCCTCGCGCTGGTGCGGGACCAGGTCATGGCGCGCGCGCCGGAGCCCCGCAGCGGCTACGGCATCGAAGCGCCGGTGTATCCGCTCATTCCCGGCATCGCGGAGGCTGCAGCGAATCTGGAGACGGCGCTGGCCGGGATCGCCCGGCCGCTCGGCCGGCTCGCGGCACAGCTCGCGGCGCACCTCGACGCCGAGGCTGAGAGCCTGGAGACCGCCGAGCGCCAGCGCATCGAGGCCGTGGTGCGCGGCATTGAGCGGCGGGTGGGCGAGCAGCTCGACTCCTGGCGCGCCATGCTCACGGACATGACGGCTGCGCCCGTCGCCGACGAGGAGCTGTCGCAAGACGCCGAAGACGCGCCGGACGCCACGGGCTTCGTCGACTGGTTCGCGATCTCCCGCATCGACGGGCGTGACGTCGACGTCGGCATGCACCGCCACCACGTGGACCCGACGATCCCCTTCGCCGCCTTCGTCACGGGCCGCTCCCACGGCGCGCTCATCACCTCGGCGACGCTGCGGGACGGCAGCGGCGACCCGGAGCACGACTGGGCCGCGGCCGAGGCGACCACGGGCGGACGCCACCTGAAGGCGCCCGCGATCCGCGCCGCCCTCCCCTCCCCCTTCGACTACGGCGCGCAGACCCGCGTGCTGGTGGTGACCGACGTGAGGCGCGGCGCGCCCGACCGGGTCGCGGCGGCCTACCGCGCGCTCTTCACGGCCGCCGGCGGCGGCGCGCTCGGCCTCTTCACCGCCATCGCGCGGCTGCGCGGGGTGCACGAGCGCATCGCCGGTGCGCTGGACGAGGCCAACCTCCCGCTCTGGGCCCAGCACGTGGACCCGCTCGACCCGACGACCCTGGTCGACATCTTCCGCAGCGAGACCGACGCCTGCCTGCTCGGCACCGACGCGATGCGGGACGGCATCGACGTGCCCGGGCGGAGCCTGCGGCTCATCGTCTTCGACCGGGTGCCGTGGCCCCGGCCCGACATCCTGCACAAGGCGCGCCGCCGGGTCTTCGGTGGCGGACGCTACGACGACCGGCTGACGCGCGGGCGGCTTCGGCAGGCCTACGGCCGGCTGGTGCGCCGCGCTGACGATCGCGGCGTCTTCGTCCTGCTCGACCCCGCGCTGCCGAGCCGGCTCGCCGGCGCCTTCCCGCCCGGCGTCGAGGTGGAGCGCGTGGGCCTTGCCGAAGCCGTCGAGATCACCCGCACCTTCGTCGGGCCGGAGGCGTAGCCGTCGCGACGCAGGCCGTGACATTGGTGAGAAGTCCGGGCTAGGGTCCGCGCGCCTTTCAACCAGCCGGTGCACCCATGTCGGACTCGGAGTTGGCGCCCCTGCTCAAGCGGGTCGCGGAAGCGCTGGAGCGCCTCTCTCCGGCCGGGGTGGAGGACGCTGGCCTCGATGCGGCGGAAGGCTTCGTCTGGCACGCCGATGGCGCCCGCCTCGAGGCCGTGCCCCGGATTAACCGGCTGGAGCTCCCGCTCCTCAAGGGTATCGACCGGGTGCGCGACATCCTGCTCGACAACACCCGGCGCTTCGCCGGCGGCCTGCCGGCCAACAACGCCCTGCTGTGGGGCGCGCGGGGCATGGGCAAGAGCTCGCTCATCAAGGCGGTGCATGGCGTGGTGGCGGCTGACGCGGCGGGCGGCCTCAAGCTCATTGAGATTCACCGGGAGGAAATATCTTCGCTGCCGCTGCTGCTCGGGCGCCTGCGCGGCTGCGACCAGCAGTGCCTGCTCTTCTGCGACGACCTCTCCTTCGAATCCGAGGACACCACATACAAGTCGCTCAAGGCGGCACTGGAAGGCGGCATCAGCGGCCGGCCCGACAACGTGCTCTTCTACGCCACCTCGAACCGCCGCCATCTGATGCCGCGCGACATGATCGACAACGAGCGCTCGACCGCGATCCACCCCGGCGAGGCGGTGGAGGAGTCGGTCTCGCTCTCGGATCGCTTCGGGCTCTGGCTCGGCTTCCATCCCTGCGACCAGGCGACCTTCTTCGCCATGGTCGAAGGCTATGCCGACCATTTCGGTCTGGCCGTCGACCACGAGACCCTGCACGCGGAGGCCATCGAGTGGAGCATGACCCGCGGCGCCCGGTCGGGTCGGGTGGCCTGGCAGTTCGTGCAGGACCTCGCCGGGCGGCTCGGGGTCGAGCTCACACAGGCCGACGGGCGCCCGGCTTAGTTTCCTTTACTTGCGGGAGAGCAGCCGCAGCGGGTCCTGCGGCTCGCCGTTGCGTCTGATCTCGAAATGGGCCTGCGGACGTGAGACGCCGCCCGTCCTGCCCGAGCGCGAGATCACCTGGCCGCGGCGCACGACGTCCCCCTTCCCCACCAGGAGGGAGGCGTTGTGGGCATAGGCCGTCATCCAGCCGTCGTCATGCCGGATGAGCACGAGGTTTCCGTATCCTCTGAGCTCGTTGCCGGCGTAGGCCACCACGCCGTTCTGAGAGGCGCGCACATCGCTGCCCACGGGCACGGCGATGTTGATGCCGTCGTTGTGCTTGCCGCCCGGCTTGGAGCCGAAGCCGGAGATCACGCGGCCTTCGAGCGGCCAAAGGAAGGTGTTGCGCGTGGGCGGAAGCGGCACGTCCGCCGAATTGGATCGACGCGCCAGCGCGTACAGCGTGGGTGTGGGCGGCGTCGCTTCCGGCTCCGCTTGCGCCACGCGCGAGCCGTTGGAACGCGGCGGCTCCGGCGCCGCGGGCTCCACCTGTAGTGGTGGCACGGGTTCCACGTGAATCCGCGGTGCGGGCGCCGCGACCACTGTACGGACAGGTTCCTTAGGCGCTAGGCGGGCCGGCGGCTCGTCGCGTCGGGCAGCGGCATGGGCCGTGCGGGGAAGAACGAGCCGCTGGCCCGTTCGCAACCAGTAGGGGTGGCTCAGATCGTTGATCTCGATGATCGCGATCGCCTCCACACCGTGGCGGTAGGCGATCTCGCTGACCGTGTCGCCGTCAACGACCGTTAGCAGTTGCACCGGCTTCTCCTGCGGCATCGGCGGTGCCGGTTCAGGCGTAGCCGCCTCCAATGGCGGCCGCATCCTCTCCTCCGGCGCTGGTGCGTGCTGCAACGCCGCCAGCGCCGCATCGGCCTCGGCGGGCCTTGAGTCCGTCTGCAGCCCCAAGCTGAAGGGAAGTTCCACGCAGGCGCTTATACCTATGAGCACAATTGCCATCAGGGCGCCGCCCGCAAGCGGCGCGACCAGTCCAGTCTCACGGATGCAGCTGATCATTCGATGACCTCCCGCAGCCATGTCAGGGTTCTACGGTGGGTAAGGTCCATATGAAGCGGGGTGACAGAGACGTAGCCCTCGTCGAGAGCATCCATGTCGGTGCCGCGCTGCCCGCTGCCCGCCGCAGGCAATTGCGCACCGATCCAGTAGTAGGGCCTGCCCCGGGGGTCGATCCGCTCTTCCAGGGTGTCGTCGAGTGCGTGCAGGCCCTGACGCACCACCCTGATGCCGCGCACGTCGGCAGCCGGCAGGTCAGGGAAATTCACGTTGATGAGGACGCGCTTGGGCCAGCCGCGCTCGATCAGCATCGGCAGGAGACGCCCGGCCCACTGCTCTGCGGTCGCCCAATGGTGCTTGCGGCCGTCTCCGTAGGCCTGGCTGAACGCCACCGCCGGCGCGCCGAACAGCGTCGCCTCCATGGCCGCCGCGATGGTGCCGGAATAGGTCACGTCCTCGCCGACGTTGGGGCCGTCGTTGACGCCGGAAAGCACCATATCGGGCGGGCCGTCGGCCATGATCTTGTTGAAGGCGAGGAAGACGCAGTCGGTGGGCGTGCCGTTGACGGCATGACGGCGCTTCGAGATGCGGCGGCTGCGCAGCGGCCGGTGCAACGTGAGCGAATGGGACGAAGCGCTCTGCTGGGTCTCGGGCGCCACCACCCACACATCCTTGGAGAGCCCGCGTGCGATCCGCTCCAGCACCTTGATCCCGGGCGCGTCGATGCCGTCGTCGTTGGTGACGAGGATGCGCATCAGCCGATCGCCTCCAAGCCGCCGAGATAGGGGCGAAGCGCCTCGGGCACGGTCACGCCGCCGTCCTCGCGCTGGTAATTTTCGAGTACGGCGACCAGGGTGCGGCCGACCGCGAGCGCCGAGCCGTTGAGGGTGTGGACGAACTGCGTCTGTCTCTCGCCGGCCTTGCGGTAGCGCGCGTTCATGCGCCGCGCCTGGAAGTCCCCGCAGTTGGAGCAGCTGGAGATTTCGCGGTAGCGCCCCTGCCCCGGCAGCCAGACCTCGATGTCGTAGGTCTTGCGCGCCGAGAAGCCCATGTCGCCTGCACACAGCACCACTACCCGGTAGGCGAGGCCGAGGCGCTTCAGCACCTCCTCGGCGCAGGCGGTCATGCGCTCGTGCTCGGCCTCCGAGTCCTCCGGCCGGGTCACGCTCACCAGCTCGACCTTGGAGAACTGGTGCTGGCGCAGCATGCCCCTGGTGTCTTTGCCGGCAGCACCAGCCTCGGCGCGAAAGCAGGGCGTGTAGGCGGTGAAGCGGAGCGGCAGCGCGTCCTCGTCCAGGATCTCGCCGGCCGCGAGATTGGTGAGCGGCATCTCTGCCGTCGGGATCAGCCAGAAGCCGTCGGCGGTGTGGAACAGATCCTCCTCGAACTTCGGCAGGTTACCGGTGCCGAAGGCGGCGGCATCGCGCACCAGCAGCGGCGGCGCGGTCTCGGTATAGCCGAACTCGGTGGTGTGCATGTCGAGCATGAAGGCAGCCAGTGCCCGCTCCAGCCGCGCCAGCGCGCCCGAGAGCACGACGAAGCGTGAGCCCGAGAGCTTGGCCGCCCGCTCGAAGTCCATAAGCCCGAGAGCCTCGCCGATTTCGAAGTGCTGCTTTACATTGCTGTCTGAATAGTCCGGCTTGCCCCAGCGCCTGATCTCGACATTGGCGCTCTCGTCGTCTCCGGGGGGTACATCGTCCGCCGGCAGGTTGGGGAGGCCCGCGAGCAACGCGTCAAGCTTGGCGCCGAGCGCTTTCTCCTCCCGCTCGAGAGCTTGGGCCGCGTCCTTTAGACCGGCCACCTCGGCGATAAGGTCAGATACGTCTTCACCTCGGCCGCGCGCGGCGCCGATCTCCTTCGACTTCCGGTTGCGCTCCTTCTGACAATCTTGAAACGCAGTCTGGATCGCACGCCGCTGAGCATCGAGGTCTTGCACATGGGCCGCATGGGGCTCGACCCCGCGCCGGGCGAGGCCCCCGTCGAACAGATCGCCGTTCTCGCGAATCCACCGGGCGCTGAACATGACGGCCGCGCTTGTAACCCTGGGATATCAATTGTCAATACGTCAACGCGTAGAATGGTTTCGGGCTCTGAGCTTTCACCCGGTGCGCAATTGTTCGGTTATGCCCGTAATACAAGGCAAATTGGACACATCGGCGTTCATGGCAGCGACGCGAATACCACTCTAGACCCTGCCGACGAATTGCACCTTGTGGCGTCGGATCTTGTACAAGTCTTAGCACAATGACCGCCGAGTCGCGGCCCATGCTGGGCACCGCGAGAGCGGCGGACTCGACGGGGCCGGAGAGGAGTTGGCGAGTGGCCGAGCGGCAGGAGGAACGGACGCTCTCAATCGGTGACGCCGTGCGCTTCAGCCATCGCGGACAGACGATCCACGGTCACCTGCTGCGCCGGCAGGGGCGGCGCCGGCTTGCCACGGTCATCGACGCGCAAGAGAGGCTCTGGAAGGTGTCGGAGGCGGCGCTCTCGCCCTCCGGCCGCGCCCGCCGCGCGACCATGCTGACACCGCAAGACGCGGCGCGCGCCCGTTGGCGGGTGGGCGATCGGGTGACGTTCGCAAGCACCGACGGGGCCCTTCAGGGCAAGATCGTGAAGCTCAACCCGACCCAAGCCAGGGTGCGTGCGGGCCGGACCCTCTGGAACGTGCCTTACGCGGGCCTAAGCGATGCTGGCACCGGCAAGGGGCGCTTGAGGAACGGTGCGGAGCGCCTGAGCCACGTCGCCGCGATGGCGCGGGATTTGATGAACGAGCATGGCCTCAATGACTGGACCTTCGCCTTCCTCGAAGCCGAACGGCGCCTGGGCGACTGCCATTTCGGGGACCGTGTGATCCGCGTCGGCCGCGCCCATGCCCTGGACGCGAGCGAGGCCGAGATCAGGGACACGGTGCTGCACGAAATTGCCCACGCGCTCGCCGGCCCCGAGGCCCGCCATGGGCCCGCGTGGAAGGCCATCGCCCTCCGCATCGGCGCCACCCCCCGCGCCAACGTCTACGAACGCCGGGGGCGGTGAGGGCGGGCTGGCCACTCAGCAGTTACGCCTCAATCCGCACCTGCAATCCCAACGCCCGCGCGATATCGTTCAAAGCAGCGCGGACAAGGCTGCCATTGCGCGGGTCCTCCTCCGCACAGGCTTTAGGGTAAAGACGTCCGTCTTCGCGGGTGTGGAGGCTCTCGGCAGCGTCCCATCTTGCGAACGCTTCCGTCATCTCTGCCTCTACTCCTTGGCCAGCCCGACCGCTCGTTCGATATCGCGGCGCTGGCTAGGCGCCTACTCCTTCGTGCCGATGAAGGAGCCGAGGAAGGCGCCTTCGCTCCCGCCGGCGCTGGTCGCCTCTGTGCCGAAGGTGCCGGCCACCAGGCGCGGGTCTCCGGCGCTGTCGGCAATGTTCGAGAGTTGACCGCCCCACGCGCCCCCGATGCTGGTGAACGAGTATTCCGAGTGCTCCAGCCTCATCTGCTGACCGAGGAACGTGCCGTTGGCAGCGAGATTGGCGGAGTCGAGGTGCAACCGGTAGCCGGAATCCTCGAAGAAAACGTCTGTGGCCTCTCCGGTGTCCGGGTCATGAAGCGTCCCGAATACCGCGACCCCATCGCGGCACCCCACGCACCCTTCGATCGTGTTGGCCGCGAAATCGGCCGTGAGCTCGACGCTCGAGTTGAACTCGCCGCTCTCCATCGAGCCTGGAGGGCCCTCCCCGTCCGCGCCATGAAGGACAGCGTAGGCGCCTAATGCCGGCCCGTAATATGACGCCGTCCCCTGAGCAGGCAGGCTTGCCGGGGATTCCAAGGAGAGCTCAGGCCCATCGGCGAAGGCCCCGATCTCGGCGCCGGTGAAGCTGAATTCCGTCAAGTCCCCGGCGATGTGCATCCAATAGCCCACCGCCAAGTAGTCGGCCGCGTCGCTGTCGTTTGCAGTCACCGTGGCGCGAGCGACCGAAATACCCTCGGTGTCGATGTTCAACACGATCCAAGCCTGCGCGCTATGGCCGGCAATGGGCGAGTCTGAGGTGCCGGATGCGTCGGAGGGGTCGCTGCCCGAGTTCAGTGTCAGCGCACTGCCATCGTCGCGCGATACCGTGATGGTCAAGTCGGTGCCGTCTGAGGCTGCGGACACGCCGGAAGCGCTCGCCAGGTCGACGGCAGCCGACTGAAAGACGCTCCCGAATTGGGGCTGCGATAGCGCCGCCTGGGTCGTCACGTCCCGGATTTGGTCCGCGTTCGTCCCGCGCGCGTCGTTCAAGGTCGCCGTGGCCGCGTCCGTTTCGCCGGTCATGGGGCGCTCGGAGGCGCCATCGCCGCTGTCGTGAAGGCAGGCTGAAAGTGCCAACAGGCCAACCGTCGCCAGTGCGGCTGCGTATGTGGTTGCTTTCATGGTCGCCCTCCATGGTTGTCGCGTCCCGCGCGACGGTCTGAGTCCCTAGCGCGGGAAAGACGCACCGTTGATGTCGATGACCGTGCCGGTGGCGTGGCGGGCCGCGCCCGAGGCGAGGAAGGTGACGATGTTGGCCACCTCCTCGGGCGGGATCAACGTACCCAGAGCGTTCTCTCCGAGCGGACCGCGATCGCCGGTCTCGTTGATGTAGTCCCACGACATGTCGGTGCCGACCCAGCCCGGCGCCACCGCGTAGGAGAGGATGTCGTCGCCGCCGTGGGTGCGGGCCAAGGTATGACTCAGAGCGTTGAGGGCGCCTTTGCTCGCCGCGTAAGAGCCGAGCAGCGGCTTCTCGCCCCGATGCGCGGCCCGGCTCGAGAGGTGGATCAGGATGCCGCCCTCCCCTCGGGCCCGAAAATGCGCGACGGCGCGCGTGGCAAGCTCGGCAGGCGCCAGCAGATTGAGCTGCAGCGTGCGCTGCCAGACCGCGCGCCACGCCTCGGGCCAGGCGTCGTCGTCTGCAAAGGCGGGCTCCGCCTCGTAAGCCGCCGCGTTGTTGACCAGCACGTCGATGCGGCCCTGCCAGGCGAGCGCCTGTCGCCAGAG
>JAPOPO010000128.1 GCA_026712885.1 Rhodospirillales bacterium
TGGCACGACGGTCTCGGCACCTCGCTCTACGCAAGCGTCTGGAGCGGGGCCGGTTCTCGTGGCCGTCGACGGCGGGCGGTGCGGTATCGATCAGCGTGGCACAGCTGGCTACCTGCTGGAGGGGATCGAGTGGCGCAATCCAGTGCGAACCTGGCGTCCGTCGCGGGCGGGCTGAGGCCCAGCAACACAGTCCGGATGGTCCGGTACGATAAGCAATTGCCAGGCGGCAGCGAATCTGATTCGTTGCCGGCCCCATGACCGGTACGGCCCTCTGCGACGTTGAAGCCCTTGAAGCGGCCCTTGCGGCATCGCAGGCGCGGGTGTCGGCAGCCGAGGCGCAGACCGCTTCCCTGACGCTAATGATCGAGAAGCTCCGCCGCGAACCTCGCGGGCAGCGGTCCGAGGGCAAGGAGCGCCTGCTCGACCAGCTTGAGCTCGCCCTCGACGATCTCACGGCCGACGCCAGCGAGGACGATCTCGCGGCCGAGAAGGCTGCGGCCCGGACCACCGAAATGAAGGGCTTTGTCCGCCGCACGCCGTCGCGCAAGCCCTTCCCCGAAGATCTGCCGCGCGAGCGGGTGGTGGTAGCGGGGCCAGGGTCCTGCGCGTGCTGCGGGTCGGCGCGGCTGTCGAAAATCGGCGAGGACGTGACCGAGACGCTGGAGGTGATCCCGCGCCGGTGGAAGGTGATCCAGACGGTGCGGGAGAAGTTCAGCTGTCGGGATTGCGAGAAGATCTCGCAGCGGCCGGTGCCGTTCCATGCGACGCCGCGTGGCTGGGCGGGCCGCAAGCTGCTGGCGACGATCCTCTTCGAGAAGTGTGGGGCGCATCAGCCTCTGAACCGGCAGAGCGAACGCTACGGCAGAGTGGGCGTGGCTCTCAGCACCTCGACTGCGGCGCGGCAAACTAGACGAGACAGCGGCGGAGACCCTCAAGGGCGTGTGGCGAATCGCTCATCCTCCCAGTCTACAAGGGTGTTCCGCGATCATCCCTTCACTCAACTGCAGAATCTAGGCTCATTGCACGCGCGCGGCGAGGGGGTGGGACCCTCGATATCCCGCAACTTACTGAATTTGTGCTATTATTGTCCCCGTCGACTCGCCAGCCCCACACTCTGCCCAACACGTCCCAATGGAACACGGAGGATCTCGCAGGCCTTCACGCCAGCATGTCACGATGGCGCCCGGGAATGCGCCCGCCGCGCCGGCGCCAGCTGAAAGAAGGACCAGACCGCCCTGCGGTGCCGCACGCGTCTGCGCCCAATATCGAAGCGACCTGCCGGGTTGCAGGGATAGACGACTTCAATGCCGCTTGCCGCGGTTTCCATTGTACAGGCGCCGGCCCAGCCGCTGCTGATAGTCGTGAGATTGCCAGTTCGCGCGGAACAGCCATTGCTCCTCCGGCTGCCGTGCGGCGAGCGCCGGGTCGATTTCCACCTCGTCGAAGCCGCTTCGCCGGGCCATGGCGTATTGATCTGCGAGGATGCGGCCGGCCGCGCGAAGCCGGCCGCGGTAGCCGAGCAGGCGCAGATGGCGGGCCAGCGAAAACCCTCGGCCATCCATATGAGACGGAAAGGCGATGCGGATCAGCGCGATGCGCTCGAAGAGAGACACGATGTCCTCGGCCGGCGCGGCGTTCTCGACATCGAGCGCGGCGCCGTCCGTCAGCGTCGAGAGGTTGGTTGCACCACTCCATGGGATGAAGTCGCCCGACCGGTCGTCATCGTGAAAGCCGGTATCGCGCACCAGCACATTTCGACTCACGATGGCCTCACCCGTGTCCGAACCATCGACCGCAGCGCGCATCGAGGCAGGCATGGCGGTCTCTCCATCGAGATCTTGCCGTCCCCGGCTCACAGCTCTGGCGCTCCGCCCCCGGCGAGGTCGGCATAGAGCGCGGCCTTGAAGGGCTGCATCCCGACCCGGCGGTAGGTCTTGAGAAAGGTCTCGCCCTCGTCGGACCGGAGCTCGAGGTAGGCGCCGATCAATCGCTCGACGGTGCCTACGACCTCGCCGGCCGGGAATCCCGGTCCGGTGCGCTCGCCGAGAGCGGCGCTTTCGGTTCCGTCGCCGCCGAGCGTGATCTGGTAGTTCTCGGCACCGGCGCGATCCAGCCCGAGAATCCCGATATGGCCGACATGATGGTGCCCGCACGCATTGACGCAGCCGGAGATCTTGATCTTGAGATCGCCGACCTCGCGTTCGGTGCCGAGCTCCTTCATGCGCTCGGCAATGCCCTGGGCGATCGGAATCGAGCGCGAGGTAGCGAGATTGCAGTAGTCCATCCCCGGGAAGGCGATGATGTCGGACGCCAGGCCGACGTTGGCGGTGGCCA
>JAPOPO010000586.1 GCA_026712885.1 Rhodospirillales bacterium
CGACGCCGGGCTGGGGGACAGGTGGGGCGGGGCGTGCGCGGCGGTCGACGCGTGGCTAGAGCGCGAGGGGGAGCCTGCGCGCCTCACCAACACGGGGGCTGCGAACCCGTGGAAGGCGGTGGGGCGTCCGGCCATGGGTGGGGACGAGCCGTTGTGAGCGAGGACCGGGCGCGCGGGGGAAGCGGCTACTGCGCAGTGGAGACACAAGATGGGACGCGCGAGGGGGCGCGCGAGGCGGACATGCCGCTCTCGCGTCTGGTGATGGAGCTGGCCCGCGCCGACGACCCCGACCGCCATGCGCTGGTGCTGAGCGAGGCGGAGAAGCGGGCGATGCGCGACGACCTCCACGAGTGCGCGGAGCTTGTACAGGCGCTGCGCCGGGGGCTGCCGGGATGCGGGGGCCTCACCCTGCTCGACGCCCTCGACCTGCTCGCGGAGGCGCAGCGCCGGTGAGTCGCCGCCGGCGGCGACGACCGAAGCATCCCCCGGAGTCGCTCACGCTCTCGGCGACCGACGCCGAGTGGGCGGTGGTGCGGAACAACGCCGAGCGGCGGGGCGTCTCGATTTCACGCTACGTGGTGAAGCTCGTGCTTGACGGCAGCCGGAATGCGCCAGACGGCCCGGCGCTCGCGCTCGCTGGAGACGAGAAGCGCGAGATGCTCGAGACCGTGCGGTCGTTCCGGACGCTGATGGGTGACGGGGCCGAGGCGCCGCCGCTCATCGAGGACATGCGCGTTCGCGTCCGGCTCCTGTTCGACGCGTGGGCCGTCGGGATGGTGCGCGACGGGCGGCGCGGGGAGTTGCGCGATATCCTGGCTGTGCGAATCGGCGCGGCGCAAGCCGAGCGGGTGGTCGAGAACATCGTGGCGCTCGCCGACGCGCCGGCGCAGCCGCAGGCGCCCGAGCCGAGGAAACGCACCGGGCCGGATGAGTCGCCGGGGCAGGAGTCGCTGTTCTAGCGGACACGCCGGGCGCGGCGCCGTCATGGGGTCCAATCGACGTCCCTGCCATGATCGCGTCCACGGCGCCGGTCGCGTTCGCGAACGTGCCGCTCGACCCATTCCTCGCGCTCGGCGATTTCGCGCCGGATGTCCGCCTCGATGCGGGCACGTTCTTCCTCGTCGTCGCGCAGCCTCCTCGCGCAGTCGAGCTCGACCCGCTCGCTCATGGGGATGCGTTTCACGGAGTCCTCGGTGACTCCGCCGGCTCCTGCCCGCCGCACCGAGGCGCGATCGAGAGGCGGGCGCCAAATGCCGCCCCCCGACCTTCTGACCGGCCTCGCCGCCGACGAGCCGGAGGCCGCGACGCGCCCGGCGGCGCCTGCAAAGCGGCAGGAGGCGCCGCAAGCGGAGGCGTCGCCCGCCATTGCCGCGGAGCTTCAACGTGTCGCCACGCAGCTCGACGCGCTGGCGAAACAGTACGGAGCGGTGTCGGCCGGGGTGAAGCGCTCGGCCGGCGCCGAGGCGGACGCCATGGCCGTTATCGGCGAGCTGAGAGGCGTTGCCGATACGATAGCGCAGGGGATGCAGCAGGCCCGTGAGGACTTGAGCGAGCGCCTTGGGGCGATTGAAGCGGCGGCGGGCGCGCTTCCGGCGGTGCCGCGGGCCGCTGGTGAAATCGTCGAGCATCTGAAGCTCGCCCGGTCGAGCCTCGCGGGGCTGCCGCGGCGGATGGAGGGGCTCGAGCGGCGGCGGGGGGCGTGCGGTTGGGCGCCGCGGGATCTGGAGCACCTGCCATCAGGTTGGAAGATTGAGGTCAGGCGGCGCGCTGCCGGTCAGGTACGATGAAGCGCGAGCGCGTTGCGCGAATAGCGGACTGGCGCCGGGAGAGCCGCGATGCGGATGCAGATCGTTTCCGACCTCCACCTCGATTTCGGCAATCGCGCACCGGACCTCGCGGCTGGAGTCGACGTCGTCGTCCTCGCCGGCGACCTCGCCGAAATCCGACACCCCTGGCTGCTCGCCGAGGTGGTGCGGGCATGGGAAGGCGCCAAACACATCCTGTACGTGCCCGGCAACCACGAGTACTACGGGTGCGACATCGACGAGGGACGACGGTTTCTCGCGGGACAATGCCGAATCCATGGGGTGACGCTGCTCGACCCCGGCGCGCTCACCATCGCCGGGGTGCGGTTCATCGGCGCGACGCTGTGGACGGACTTCCGGCTCGACGGCATCTCCAGCGAGCCCGCGGCGCACGCGGAGGCGCAGCGCAGTATCTCGGACTTCAACGGCGCGATCCGCCAGCGTGAAGGCACCAGAAGGTTCACGACGTTCGAATCCGTGCGGCGCCACGAAGCCGAGCGCGCCTTCATCGAGCGCGAGCTCGCCACGGCCACCGACACGGGGACCACCGCGGTGGTGGTCACGCACCACGCGCCGACGCCCCGATCGGTCGCGCCGCGGTTCGAGGGCGACCCGTGCAACGCGGCCTTCGCCTCCGACCTGGAGGGAGTGATCGCGCGGTACCGGCCGGCGCTCTGGGTCCACGGCCACATGCACGACCCCGTCGATGTCGCCCTGGGCGAGACCCGGGTGCTCTGCAACCCCGCGGGATACAACGCGCTCGCGAACGCACGTCACGGCTACGATCCGGGGCTCTGCGTCGAGATCGACCCGGGCGGGTGCGCATGAGGGACGCCCCGGCGGCGCAGCCCCGTCGATTCGCTCGCCCTGGTGCGCGCCCGACGCTTCGAGGCGAGCCGACATGGAGCCGAGGCCAAGCGCGCGGCACAGGTCCTCGACGGTCGACACGCGCCAGGTCGAGACTCCGGCGCAGGCTGCGCACCGCGCGCTCGTGGCCCACGGCGGCCAGCGAGCGGTCGCGCGCGGATCGACCGCTTCGCTCCACGGCCCCGGGCAGCGCCTTGTGGCGGGGGCGAAGCATGCGTTCCCTCCCTCATCACGCCTCTCCCGGGCGCGCCACGCGTCGACTGACATGATGGTGCGCATGCCGGATTCGCAGGGCATGAACATCCCCCCCCCCCCGGCCCGTTCGCCGGCCGCAGACCGTGCCGGGCAAAGGCGCCGGGGCATTTGTGTCGATGCCGGCGCCGTCGAGGCGACGCTCGGCGTCGAATCGGGCGCATCCAACCGTTCACTCGTCGAGACCGCCGTTGACGGCCTGTCCGGCCGCTACCGGAACTCAACCCGGGGAGAGTGGCGTCATGGCGCCCACACGGCCAGTGTCCAGCGACCGTTCGGCATGTCCGCGGGCTCTCCGGCGCGTCAATGCCGTGCAGCCGGATCCGTCATCCGTCCACGTCCAGCGTATCCCCGTCTGACGATCAGGACCGACCCCGAGACCGCCACGTCCCGGCTGTCGCCGCCGACTGCCTCGAGCATGTCGAGACACCGCGCCGCACCGGGGCGAAGCACGTCTTCGACCACACTCAGGTGCCCGTACACGATGCG
>JAPOPO010000588.1 GCA_026712885.1 Rhodospirillales bacterium
CGCCGATGCGTCTCACCACCTGCCAGAGCAGGGGAAGATCGACCATGGACGCCTCGTCGACGATGACGATGTTGCCCGCATGCAGGCGCACACCCGCGTCGCCGGAGGTCTCCTTGAGGAAGCGGGCGATGGTCATCGCCGGCCGGCCGGTCGACTGGGCCATGCGCTGCGCCGCGCGGCCCGAGAGGGCGATCAGCACTGTGTCGCGGCCGAAGCGTTCCGCGACCTCACAGATGCCGCGCAGGGACGTGGTCTTGCCCGATCCGGCATAGCCGCCCAGCACCGTCAGCCGGTGCCGGAAGGCGCGCGCGATGGCGGCTTTCTGCGGGTCCGTGAGGCGGTGCGGCCGGCCGCGTTCGTACTCGGCAACGGCGTGCTCGATCTCGTCTTCGGCGAGAGGCGGCAAGGCCAGGTCGGACGCCGGAGCTTCGCCGGCGAAGCGTGCAAGCTCTTCCGCAAGGAAGGCCTCCATGGCGGCCGCGCCCATGGGCTGAACGCCGTCCTCGAAGGGCTCGGCGCCGCCGGCTTCAACGGCGCTCTCGACCGCCCAGGGTCCGGCAGGGCCGCCGTCGGGAGCCGCTACGCCGGTGAGCAGCTTGGCGGCTCCGGCCTCCGCCGAGGCACGGGACGTCCATGTATGGTTCCGGTCGAGGCGGCCGTAGAGGGTGGCCTCGACAGCGGCGACGGCGCGGCGGGGATCGTCGGGCGCCACGCCGAGAGCGCGGCAGACGCTGTCCGTCGCGGGCCAGGGCAGGAAGCTCGCGAGAAGGTAGGGATTGTCCTTGAGGGCGTCGATGCCGTCATGGCCCCAGCAGCGGGCGATCCTGATCGCGGTACGCGTTCCAACAGCGGGGGCGACTCCCCGGCTTTCCAACCAGTCGAGAAGCTCGATCTCCGAGCTCTTCAGCTCGTAGGTGGAGAACGCGTTGGTGGCGGTTTCCTCGCCGAGGATCGCGATGACGTCGGGATGTTTCCGGTCGAGCGCCGCATGCAGGTCGTCGCCGAATGCGGCTGCGAGGGCGGCGGCCTTCGCGGGGCCGATGCCGCGGAAGTCCCGGTCCTCGGCAAGGTACGCCGCGAGCGCGCTGGGCCTTCGCGGCATCGGGGCCTCGACGGCGGCACGGGCGGCTGCGCCCAGCCGGTTCATTCGGACGTCTCGTCCAGCTCGAGGCGGCCCTGCCCGGGGACGGAGTTCTCATGCTGCGGCGGCCCGGGCCTGTAGCGCCGGCCGGCCGCGATCAGGACCCGGTCGGTCGCCTCGTAGCGCCTCAGGCGGGCGATGAGCGCCGCGTTCCTGGCGACCAACTCGCTGAGACGGCGCTCCGCGGCCGCGCTGCGGCGCTGTTCCTCGCGCAGGCGGGAGGCCGGCACCATGGCCTCCTCGCCGGCGCCGGCCGGCGCCTCGGCGGCTCCCGTGGCCTGGCGGTCGCGCACGGAGGACGGCGCCCCCCTGGCAGAGAAGGCGACGCCCTTCCGGCCGGCGTAATCCTTGAGCATGGCGCGGAATGCCGGATTCTGCGTCACCGTCGATCGGCCGACCCCGACCAGCTGGCAGATCTTCGCCAGATGAAGAGCCCGGCCGTTCATGGGCAAGGTCTCGCCGGCCGCCTCACGCGCGTCGATCTCTTCGCGCAGACGCAGCACCGCCTGCCTGCCGCGTTCCGCGCCGCTGGCCCCGCTCATGCGTTGCGCTCGCTGTAGTCGCGATCGACCGGCTGAAGCGGAGCATCCAGCCGGTGGTCGGGAATGCCGAGAACGTGCGTGTTGTAAGCCCAGATGGCGAAGCGGGTCATCATCGCCTCGTTCTCGGCGCGAAGGCGGGAGAGGTCGGCTTCCAGGGAGTCGATGCGCTCGAGGAGGGCCGCTTCGGTCTCGGTCTTCGGTCTCGGCCGCCGCCCCGCTCCACTGCCCTTGAGCTGCTCCTTGCGGGCGGCAAGCGCGGTCCTTATCCGTGCATGCCTGGACAGCGCCTGGCGCGAGTAGGCGTGACCGAGCCGCTGCCGCGCCAGCCTCACCACCGCGCCCCACGTGGCCACCTCGAGCGTGCCGATGGTCCTGGCGAGCATCTCGATGTTGGTCTCGGTGAGGTGCCGGGCCATGTCACGGTTTCCGTAGCCGGGGGGAGGAAGCGGGAGCCGGGCCGAGATCGGACAGGGCTTTCGCCGGTTCGCCCTCGTCGCGGCCGACCCCGTAGTGTGCCGCGTCGTTGAGCCTCAGGATGGCGCCGGGCGCGAGCGTCGTATCGTCGATCAGGGCGACGAGCTCGCGCAGGCGCGCAAGCTCGATCCTCTTGCGGGAGAGCCAGATCTCCGAGTTGCCTTCGCCGATGGCGGCGGCCTCTTCCGCGGACGCGACCGCCCTCTCGATGACGGCGAGGCGGTCGCGCAGGGCCCGTTCGGCGCGCTCGTCTCCCTTGACACAGGCGTGCTCGACGCAGTTCAGGCAGTCCCGGTACATCGGGCAGGGCGACGCCGCGAAGTCGTGCAGGCAGGCGCCGTAGCGCGTCAGATGCACCCCGGCGAGATCGCCCTCGATCAGCTGCCTCGCAGTCACCGGCCGCTGAGGGGTTGCCATCATCGGGCTGCCGAACATGTCCCCGCCGAGAGCGCGCGCCTTGGAGACGAGGGAATCGGCGCTTTCGTGATCGTAGAACGCGTTGTGCCGGACGTCCTTGCGGCCGGCCCATCTCGCGATGTCGAGCTGGGACAGGTTGCCCTCGTTCGCGAGCGTGGTCATGTAGTGGCGCAGCTGGTGAGGCGTGATGCGCACGGTCTCGCCATCGTCGTCGACCAGCCCAAGACGCCGGAACAGTCCAGCTCTACGGCCCGTTCCGTTGCCTTCGCCGTTCATGGTGCCCTCGAGTTCCTTGGACTGGATGCAGGAAAGGCGCCAGAAGACGTGGCTCGATTTGAAGGTCATGTCGGCGGTGCGCACGAGCAGTGCGCGGTCGTATCCGAGACCGGATTTGGGATCGGCCAGCGGAAAGCCTTGCGGGAGCTCGGCCCGAAAGCCCTCTTCGATCGGCGCGCGGAGGTAAAGTCCGGCGTCGCTGACGAGCGGAACGCCAGGGCCTTTTGCCGACTCGCAGGGGACATCGAATCCGTTCTTGCGCAGCAGATCGATAACGGCCCGCGGGTTCGTGATGGTGCCGAGGGTCTTCATGCCGATGTAGCCGTCGCGGACGAGAGGGTCGTCCGGGCCGTCGCCGGGGAGGATCTCCTCGCCGGCCATGTACCTGCGTGCAAGCGCGCGTGCGGGCTCGGTGACGTCGCGAATGCGCGTCAGCGTGTCTCTCGCCAACGGCACGAAAGCGCTCGGGATCCAGCGCGTCTCGGGTTCCCCGCCCTTGGACGGATACCAGCGCAGGCCGTAGCGCTCCTTGCCGTTCTCGACGACCTCGACCTCGCAATCGTAGGCGTCGAGCCGGTGAAGCTCGGAGATGCGGCTGTGCGTGACGAGGAGGAGGGCATACGCGGAGACGGCAATCACGTCCATCGGATGTCGGGCGCGGCGGTAGGCCTCACCAAGTGCGGCAATGGCGCGGTCGGAGGGAAGTTTCCGGCCGCGGCTCCGCTCACGCTCGGCGCCGATGCGATGGAAGTGTGTCGGCCGCCTGATGGGAGAGGTCCAGACGAGAGATCGCCCGACGAGACCGTGATCGTCGAGAAAGGCCGCAATCGCTTCAAGCTGCTGGCCGACGCGATACGAGCTCTCGGGGCTGTAGTCGGACCGGCATGTTGCGGCGGCGGCGTTGAAGTCGTCGGGCCGTACGTCGAGAATCGACTTGCCCGCGCCGGAGAGCGCCTGGTCGAGACGCCGGATTGCCGAGAGCATCTGGTGGGGGTTCATGAGAGGGCTGAGCCCGTACCTGTAGCGGAGATAGGCCTTGAAGAAGTCGATGTTGCGGGCATCGAGCGGCGCGTAGCCGGGGGTGGATTTCGCGGACTTCTTCAAGGGATGGCCCCAGTTCACGCGAATCACGGCGGTGCCGCGGCCCGAGACCCTGGCAACGCCGCGCAGTTCCCATCTCGGCGAATCCCAGTCGAGGCCGGCGCCGAAGACCGTGAGGTCGTCGCGCGCATGGCGGATGAACCCGGCGAGCCTTGCGTCGGCGTCGAGCGCCTCCGCCGGCCGGAAGAGCGCGAGCTCAGCCATGGGCCGCCCCCGTCCGCATCGCGCGGCAGCGATCGGCAACTTCCGCAATGGCCATGATGGTTCCGTCGTTGGCGCCGGCCACCTGCGGTGCGATCCCGTCCGCGAGAAGCGTTTTGCGCTCTCCGATCAGGGACTGCAGCAGATCCTCGTGAGGCGCGTCACGCCAGGGTCGGAACGCGGCGCAAGTGTAGCATGCGAGCGGCGCCAGCCGGACGCAGCTGAGTGGACCTGCGCAGGTTCCCACGCCGCTGCCAATGGCGGCGGCGATGCGCCGCGACGGCGCTTCCGCGACACCGGATTCGGTCTCGTCCGCAACGACCGTGCCCGTGAACAGCCCGGCCAGCGGCTCCGCCCGGCCGTGAAGGGCGGCGTCCATGCGGTCCTGGATCGAGCCGCGCGACTCCACATACACGCCGAC
>JAPOPO010000590.1 GCA_026712885.1 Rhodospirillales bacterium
AATCGAAGGTGCCGGTATCGCGTTCCTGCACGGCCTGCTTCCAGCCGACCTCTTCGGCCCGCTTCTTGAAGTTCACCCCTTCCGGCGAATGGCGCGTGATGCCGTCGAAGATCGTGGCGAGCCGCTGGGTGTTCATCAGGCCGGTGGATTCGATCGCCTGATTGATGACCAGCTTCTGCATGGCCAGCTGGTTGACCGGCACGCTCGCCATGCGCCGGGCCAGCGCCTCCACCTCGTCGTCGAGTTCCGCTGCGGGCACGGCCTTCAGGACGAGGCCCATGTCGGCGGCCTCCCTGCCGGTGATCCTGTCGCCGGTGAAGAGCAGCCTCTTCGCCTTCTCGGGCCCCAGCCGGTAAACCCACATGGCGGTCGTGGGGCAGCCCCAGACCCGCGCCGGCATGTAGCCGATCTCGGCGTCCTCAGCGATGAGCGTGAGGTCGGCGCAGAGCGCGATGTCGGAGCCGCCGGCGAGCGCGAAACCGTGCACCTTGCAGATCACAGGCTTCAGCGCCCGCCAGAGGGCCATGAAGTGCTGGGTATTCGCCCACATGAAGGCGTAGTCCTGGATGGGATCCCAGGGCATCTCCTGGCCCGTGTAACCGCCATCGTCGTCGCTAACGTCTCCGCTCGCATAGCGCGTGAGATCGTAGCCGGCGCAGAAGGCCCGCCCGGCACCCGCAAGCACCATGACGTGGACGGCCGGATCGGCATCGGCCTGCGCGACGGCCTCGGAAAGCGCGCCCGGCAGTTCGCCGTCGATGGCGTTCAGCACCTCGGGGCGATTCAGGGTGATCCGCGCGATCCGACCATCACGTTCGTAGAGGACTGGCGTCGTCATGGTGGTCCCCCTCGGTACTGTCCCGCGACGTAGCCGTCCCGCAGCCTGAACTTCTGGATCTTGCCCGAGCCGGTCATCGGGAACCCGTCGACACGGCACCAGACGGTCGGCGTCTTCTGGGGCGAGAGGCGCGCCCGGCAATGGGCATGCAGGGCGTCCCGGTCGAGCTCCTGGCCGCCCTCGGTCCGAACGAAGGCGGCGATCACCTCGCCCCAGGTCTCGTCGGGCAGCCCGACCACGGCGACCTCGGCCACGCTCGCGTGCTCCAGCAGGGCGTTTTCGATCTCGGCGGGAAAGTGGTTCTCCCCGCCCCGAATGATCATCTCCTTCACCCGGCCGGTGATCGTGACGTAGCCGCGCGCATCCATGCGTCCGAGGTCGCCGGTGTGCAGCCAGCCGTCGGCGTCGATGGCCTCGGCCGTCGCTTCGTCGTTGTCGTGGTAGCCCAACATGACGCAAGGGCTGCGGGCGCAGATTTCGCCGATCTCGTCGATGGCGGCGGTCCGGTTGTCGGCAACGCGCCGGATCGAGACTTCGGTTTGCGGAATGGGTTGCCCCACCGTGTTGCAGATGTCGTCGATACTGTCGCCGTCGTGGTGCTGGGTGATGACCGGGCTGTGCTCGGTCTGCCCATAAAGGGTCGAGAACGCGCAACCGAAGGTCCGCCGCGTACGGCGTACCAGCTCGGGAGCCACCATGGCGCCGCCACTGCTGATCAGTTCCAGGGTCGAGACATCGCGGGGGGACGCCTCCTGGGCGTCCAGCATGGCGAGAATCATCGTCGGCACACCGAGGGCGATGCTGGCCTTCTGGCTTTCGATCAGGCCGACGATGACGTGGGGGTCGAAGAGGCTGACCAGGACCATCCGGCAGCCGACCTGGAGCGAGCCCAGGGTCAACATGCCGCACCCGCTGGTGTGGAACATCGGCATGGGGTTGATCCAGGTGGTGCTCTCGGTCACGCCGCAGCGGCCCGCGTAATAGCGCGCATTGTTGACCAGCCCGCGATGGCTCAGCACCGCACCCTTGGGGAAGCCCGTCGTGCCCGAGGTGTATTGAATCTGCGCCGCATCGCCCGGCGCAACATCGGGCAAGACCCGCGCCCCCTCCCCGCCCGCGGCGTGGCGGGCCGCCGCGTCGTTCATGTCGACGATTTCGCGGACTGCGTCCACGCCGTCGGCGGCAGCGGCGCCGATCTCGGCCATCGGGTTACCCCGGAATTCACGGACCAGGAACAACGCCACGGCCCCCGATTGCTCGAGCACATAGCGCAGCTCTCGCACCTGATAGGCCGGGTTCGCCGTGACCAGCACCAGCCCGGCGAGGGCGCAGGCGTATTCCATCAGCACCCATTCTGGGCTGTTGGGCGCCCAGACGACGACCCGTTCTCCGGGGTGAAAGCGTGCGGCCAGCGCGCCCGCCAATCGCTCGCTATCCGCGAGCATCTCCGCGTAGCTCCAGCGCCGCCCGATCTCGCCGGACTGCCGGACCTCGACCAGCGCCTCGGCATCCGGGCGCCGCGCCGCCATCTCGCGCAGCAGCCCGCCGACGGTGATCTCGCGAACGTCAATGTCCCGCTGCGCCGGGAAGTAGGCCTCGGTGAGCGCGACCTCGTACATGGCTTATCCGGCGGCCTCTCCACCGCCGGGCGCGAGATTGCGCGGCGCCCGGCTCAGGCACTCCGGGCCGTCATCGGCGATGGCGTAGGTCTCGCCCAGCGTCATGGCGAGCCCGTCATCGCTGTTCGCGAGGATGATGTGAACGAACAGCACCATGCCGGGCTC
>JAPOPO010000591.1 GCA_026712885.1 Rhodospirillales bacterium
AAGAAGTCGGTCTTCACCATCATGAACTTCCTGATGCCGGCGCGGGACGTGCTGCCCATGCACTGCTCGGTGAGTGTCGGCGAAAACGGCACGCCGGCGGTGTTCTTCGGCCTCTCCGGCACCGGCAAGACCACGCTCTCGGCCGACCCGCGCAGGATGCTGCTCGGCGACGACGAGCACGGTTGGAGCCAGGACGGCCTCTTCAACTTCGAGGGCGGCTGCTACGCCAAGGTGATTCGGCTCTCGCCGACCGCCGAGCCTGCGATCCACGCCACCACGCGGATGTTTGGCACCGTGCTCGAGAACGTGGTGATGGACGCCGACACGCACGTGCTCGACCTCGACGACGGCAGCCATACGGAAAACACCCGGGGCGCGTATCCCCTGGCCTCAATTCCGAACGCGAGCCCGACCGGCGTTACCGTCCACCCCACCAACATCGTCATGTTGACCGCCGATGCCTTCGGCGTGCTGCCGCCGATAGCACGGCTCAGCCCGGAGCAGGCGATCTATCACTTCCTCTCCGGCTACACCGCCAAGGTTGCGGGTACCGAGCGGGGCTTGGGCAAGGAGCCGCAGGCGACCTTCTCCACCTGTTTCGGCGCGCCCTTCATGCCGCGCCGGCCGACGGCTTATGCCCGTCTTCTGCGCGAACGGATCGAGATGACCGGCGCCGCCTGCTGGCTCGTCAATACCGGTTGGACCGGCGGCCCTTACGGCACCGGCGAGCGCATGGCGATCGGCCACACCCGCGCCCTGCTTCACGCGGCGTTGGAAGGCGAGCTCGACGGCGTGGCGTGCGCCAGTGACAACCCCTTCGGCCTCGCCGTGCCCCGGCACTGCCCCGGGGTGCCGGACACCGTGCTGGATGCGCGCGGCACCTGGGCGGACAAGGAGGCGTACGACGAGCAGGCGCGCGATCTGGTCGGCCGCTTCCATGCCAACTTCGCCCAGTTTGCGCGTGAGGTTGATAAGGAGGTCCAGGCGGCAGCGCCGATGGCCGCCTGATGCTGCCACTGCAGGCAGTTGAGCGCAGACGGGCTTGCCTCGCGCCCCCTGAACCCCCACGTTAGCGCTAGAGAGCACGCGCAGACCGCGCAGCCGGCGCAGGTATAGTGAGAACGGACGACCCCATGAAGATTGCATTTTCCGAAATCGCGACGCCGTCCAAGGGCGTCATCGCCGTCGGCGTGACGGAGGAAGGCACGCTGGGTGCCACGGCGCGGGCACTGGACGAGCAGTCGGGCGGTGCGCTCACCCGCGCGCTGGGCGCGGGCCGCTTCAAGGGCAAGCAGGGGACGTCCACCACTCTCGTCGCGCCGCACGGGCTCGCCGTCGATGCCGTGATCCTGATGGGGCTCGGCCAGCCGGGGAAGATCGACGGCCGCGGGCTGCGGGGGCTTGGCGGCAGCGTCGTTCGCAAGATGAACGCCGCAGGTGCGAAGACCGGCGCCATCGCCGTGGATGCGGTGGACGGCGCGAGCGTTGCGCCGCCGGCGATGGCGGCCGACATCGCCCTGGGCGCGCGCCTCGGCAGCTACAGCTTCGACAAGTACCACACCAAGAAGAAGGACGAGGACAAGAAGAGCCTGGGCGAGCTCACCGTGATGCTCGGCGAGCCTTCGGCGGCGGAGGACGCGTTCGAGGCGAACGCCAGCCTTGCCGACGGTGTCTTCGCCGCACGCGACCTCGTCTCCGAGCCGAGCAACGTCAAGTATCCGAAGACCATCGCGGAAGACATCGAGGCGCTGGCCGACGAAGGGATCGAGGTCGAGCTGCTGGACAGCGACAAGATGGCCTCGCTCGGCATGGGCTCGCTGCTGGGGGGCGGCCAGGGCAGCGAGCAGGGGGCCGAGCTCGCGGGCGTGCGCTG
>JAPOPO010000549.1 GCA_026712885.1 Rhodospirillales bacterium
ATTTCGGGCACGAGGCCGTGGCCGAGGTGACCGGCCGGTCCCGGCGCGTGCTCAGGATCCTCGACGCCGGCGGCGAGCGCATGGCGCTCAAGTCGCGACCGGCCTCGGCCAACCTCTCCGAAACCGCGGCGTTCATGGAGGGCTCCAAAAGGATCCTCGTGTTCTCGATGGCCGGCGGCACCGGGCGCAGTTACCACGCCGATCTCGGCTGCGGCCACACGGCGCGGCGAATCCACTACCTTCTTGAACCCGGGTGGCGGGCGGAACTGGCCATCCAGGGGCTGGGCCGGACCCACCGCACGCACCAGGCATCCTCTCCCGTGTTCCGCCCGGTGACCACGGATGTGAAGGGCGAACGCCGGTTCATCGCCACCATCGCGAGACGCCTGGACAGCCTCGGGGCGCTGACGCGCGGTCAGAGAGACTCCCAGACCTCGCTGGGCGATGCGGACGCGACGCTGTTCAAGGCCCGCGACAACCTGGAAAGCCCGTACGCGCGGGCCGCATTGAGACAGTTCTATGGCGCGCTCTGGGCCGGGTACATCGCCGGCTGGTCGCTCGACCGGTTCGAGACCGCCACCGGCCTGAAACTCACGTGGGAAGGCAACCTGAAGGACGACCTGCCGCCAATGCCCCGGTTCCTGAACCGGCTGCTCGCGCTGCCTATCGACGAGCAGAACGAGTTGTTCGCGCAGCTCGAGGAACGCATCGACGCCAACATCGAGCAGGCGATGGAAGCCGGCACGTTCGAACAGGGCGTGGAGACCGTCCGCGCGGATTCGCTCAAGATCGCCTCCCGCGAGGTGCTTCAGACCCACGACAGAACCGGCGCGCCCACCGAGCTGGTGGAGATCGTGCGCCGCGACCGGCTTCAGCCCATGACGGGCGACACCGCGCTGCAACGCAGGGACCAGGCACTGCGTGCCGGCAGTCCGGCTGCACTGCTTGTAAATGGCCGTTCAAACCGCGCCGCCGTGCGCGTGCCCGCGCCTTCGCGGATGCTGGATGACGGCGGCGTTCAGTCGCGGGTGCGGCTCCTGCGTCCGGCCAGCCACGATACCGCCGCAGAGGACGCACTCGCCGCCTCTCACTGGCAGGAGGCTGAGGAGACCGAATGGCGGGAGCTGTGGGACGCCGAAGTTGAGTCGCTGCCGAGCCATACCGAATCTCGGTTGTGGCTCCCCCCCCCGCCGCGCCCTCCCCGGCGGGGGCGGGGCGCGTGGAGCCGCCGAAGTTCAGCCGCTGCGGAGCCATACCGAATCTCGGTTGTGGCTCGTCACCGGGCTCCTGCTGCCCGTGTGGGACCGGCTGCCGAAGGAAGACCTGCGCGTGCGCCGGCTGAAGACCGACGACGGCGAGGCGCTGATCGGCCGCGTGCTGAACCCCGAGCAGGCGGCCGCGTTGCGCGGCGCGTTCGGACTGGGCGCCGGCCCGTCGCTCAGCCCCGGAGAGGTCTACGAAGCGCTGTCGAACCGCGGCGCCCCGTTTTCTCTCGCCAACGGCTGGCACCTGGCGCGCCTCCGCCTGATGTGTCTCGACCGCATCGAGATCGAGGGGCCGGTGGACACCGACCTGCCGGCGCTCAAACG
>JAPOPO010000495.1 GCA_026712885.1 Rhodospirillales bacterium
CGCGGGCGTCATCATCCATGCCGCGTACCAGGTCGGGCGGAGCGCGATCGAGCAGCTGATGGACCATGAGCTCCCGGAGGCGGACCGCGCGCGCATCCGCCAGATCGTGCTGGAGCACCCGGAGGTGCTGGATTGCCACGACCTCAGGACCCGCCGCGCGGGCATCAGTGCCTTCATCCAGGTCCATGTCGAGATGGACCGCTCGCTCACGCTGCTCCGCGCGCACGAGATTTCCGACGCCGTCGAGGAACGTATCCGCGAGGCCTTCCCCCACGCCGAGGTCTTCATCCACGCTGACCCCGAAGGCATCGAGGAGCCGATGCCGAGCTTCGCCCGGCGCTGATCCGGGGCTCGAGGGAAAGGGAGAGGGGGCGCCATGCCGCGATGGGCGAGCGGGCCGGTGGGGCAGCCGGCGTATTGGCAGGAGGCGCAGGCCGCGCTCACCGCTGCCGACCCGGTGATGGCCGGACTCCTGGCGCGCTACGAGGGAGAAGGCCTGGTGGGCCAGGGGGATCTGTTCCTCACCCTCGCACGCTCCATCGTGGCCCAGCAGATCTCCGTGCGTGCGGCGGACAGCATCTGGGCGCGGCTCGAGGCCTGCGTCGGCAGGGTCGCACCGCCCGAGGTCGCAGCCCGCACGCAAGACGAGCTGCGCGGCGCCGGCCTTACCCGCCAAAAGTCGGGCTACCTGCGCGACATCGCGATCGGTTTCGTCTCCGGAACCATCGACCCGGAGCGCTGGCACGGCGCCGACGACGAGACGGTGATCGACGACCTGCTCGTGCTCAGGGGGGTGGGCCGATGGACCGCCGAGATGGTGCTGATCTTCTACCTGCAGCGGCCGGACGTGCTGCCGCTCGCCGACATCGGCGTGCGCCGAGCCATGGGCAAGCACTATGGCGACGGCGGCGCCATGGACCCCGACGCGATCGAGGCCCATGCGGAGTGCTGGCGGCCCTGGCGCTCGGTCGCGGTCTGGCACCTGTGGCGGAGCCTGGACCCGCTCCCGGTCGCCTACTGATGTGCCGGAGGCCTCGGCTGGCCGCGCGCCCTGGAGGTTCTGAACATAGTCGTGGGGTCACAACGAATGCCTTATGAGATGCGCCTGTTCGAGGACACCATGTTCGGCGGCGAAGAGGTCCGCTTCGACGATCCCGCGCCGCGGGCGATTTACGTCTCGGCCGGCAGCGTCTCCGTGAGTGGAGAGGATGTCCCGTCAGATGAAGGACTCGTCTCGACGGCCCCGGTGACGCTACGCGCCGGGGGCGACGGCGCCTCGGTCTGGCGTTGGGAGGTCGGGTCTTCCGACGCCGGCCCCGACGTATATGGGCATCGGACGAGCCTTCGTCTCGCGGGGCGGATCGATCCGGCCGCGATCGCCGATGAGCTCCTGATCCGGCTCGACAGCGTCGCGTTCCCGCCTGGCGGCACCGCTCTTTTTCACACGCATCAGGGTCCCGGAATCAGATGCCTGCGAGAGGGCGAGATAAGGATCGATACGGAAGGCCGGTCGTCTTCGTACGGTCCCGGCGGCGCCTGGTTCGAGAGCGGGCCGGAACCCGTCTTCGCGCAGGCGTCGGTCGACGCTCCGAGCCGGTTCATTCGAACGATGATCCTGCCGCGATCGCTGCTCGGCGCGTCGTCCATTCGTTACGTGAACATCGAGGACAGGGACAAGCCGAAGTCGCAACGCTATCGGGCGTTCGGCGAGGCACCCATCACCCTCGATCCGGCATAAAGGAGTCTCGCGTCCGCCCGGCGGCGGGATGTGCAGGCAAGCGGAAGGAACAGGGACATGCGTTGCAACGGCAAGGTCGCGATTGTCACCGGCGGGGCGATGGGGATCGGGCAGGCGATCGTGCAGGCTCTCCTCGCGGAAGGAGCGAAGGTGGTCATCGCCGACCGCGACGGCGCTCAGGAGGCTGCGAAGGCGCTCGACAATGCTGGGGACAGCGTCATCGGTGTCACCTGCGATGTGTCGAGCCAGAGCGACACCGAGGACGTGGCGAGCGTCGCGCTGGAAGCATTCAGCCGCATCGACGTGCTGGTCAACAACGCCGGAGTCTACGCCGACCTGACGATGACGCCCTTCGAGGACCTGAGCATTGACGAGTGGCGGCGCGTGCTCGAGGTGAACGTCATCGGGCAGGCGATGGCGACCCGCGCGGTCGTTCCCGTCATGCGCCGGCAGGGCGGCGGCTCGATCGTCAACCTCTCGTCCGGGACGCCGTTCAAGGGCGTTCCCTTCATGCTGCACTACGTGGCGAGCAAAGGCGCGGTCAACGCGATGACCAAGGCCCTGGCCAAGGAGCTCGGCGCCGCCGACATCCGGGTCAATGCGGTGGCGCCCGGCTTCACCCTGTCCGACGGCGTGCTCGCGAACCCTCATCAGCTGGAAAAGCTCCGGGAGATCTCACGGCAGGCACGGGTCATCCAACGGGATCAGCATCCGGACGACATCGTGGGCGCAGTGATCTTCTTCGCGTCGCAGGACTCGGCCTTCGTCACGGGGCAAACGCTCGTCGTCGATGGCGGCGCCTACTTCCACTGATATCGGCCGACCAACGACGGCTTCGCCGGTGGCGTGGACCGGCGCCGCGGCGGACTTCATAATGCGCGGGCGGCGCTTGGGTACAGTCGGCGCCGCGCCGGGAGAGGGCTTTATGTCGCTGCTTGACGACTTCGATTTCGATTCCCTGGCCGCGCCGGTGGTCGCGGTCGATTCCGGTGACTTCCGGGAGGGCATGCGCCAGCTCGCGGCGGGAGTCACCATCGTGACCACCTCCATCGGCGAGCAGCGCACCGGGCTGACCGCCACCGCTGTCTGCTCGCTGAGCGCCGACCCGCCGTTGCTGCTCGCCTGCGTCAACCGGGAGGCGGGCGCTCACGACCCGACGCTGCAAAGCCGGGTCTTCTGCGTCAACGTGCTGGGCGCGCAGCACCTCGACCTGGCAGCGCAGTTCTCGTCCTCGTCCAGGGTGCCCGAGCGCTTCACCACCGGCGA
The DNA here is from genome assembly GCA_026712885.1 of Rhodospirillales bacterium. Classification (GTDB taxonomy): domain Bacteria; phylum Pseudomonadota; class Alphaproteobacteria; order UBA828; family UBA828; genus WTGU01. The sequence goes on from JAPOPO010000495.1 coordinate 3,005, forward strand.
CTGGGGCACGCTCGCGACCGGCGCGCCGGTGCTGATGGACGCGCTCGCGAGCTTCGACTGCCTGCTCGGCCAGACGCTGCGGGCCGAGACCCACACGGTGCTGACCGGCCGCGTGCAGGCGGTGCGCACCGATGCGGCACAGGAGCCCCTGCTCTACTCCCGCGGCGCCTTCGGCACCTTCGCCGCCTGAACACCCACCGAGATTCACCATCGGATAGGTCCTCTGCCATGGCGTGCGCTTGACGCGTCACAAAATAACTATTATTCTAGTTATATGGAAACATCACACGCCCACTATTCCTTTCCGGACCACGCCGTCGCCCTTGAGGAAGCGGCGCAGGGGTTCGCCGCGTGCGGCTCCGAGCCCAGGCTCATGGTGCTGCGCCTGCTCGTCCGCGCCGGAGACGAAGGGCTCACCGTCGGCGAGATTCAGGAGCGCACCGCCATTCCGGCGTCCACTCTGGCCCATCATCTCGGGTTTCTCGCCGCCGGCGGACTGGTCGAGCAGGAACGCCGCGGCCGCACGGTGATCAACCGAGCCGCCTACGGGCGCCTCGAGGCCCTCGCCGGCTTCCTGCTGGAGGCGTGCTGCGCCGATGCCAAGCCCTCGCCTCAGGCCCGGGCCGCGCGTGCGGCGCTCAGGAGCCCGTCGCCATGACGGCGCTCGTACTTCGCAGCGTCCACGGCCTGCGCACGAGTGCACGGGGCGTGCGGTCCGTCTGGGCCTTCATCCTCCTAATCCCGCTCGCGGTGGCGCTACTCGACACACCGAACGTCACGGACATACTGCGCACCGCTGCCGAAGCGTTCGCCGGAACCCTGCCCTATATCGCCGGCGCGGTCGTGCTCATCGCATCGCTCAAGGCGACCGGGGCCACGGCGCTGGTCTCCCGCGCCTTCGCGGGCCG
>JAPOPO010000297.1 GCA_026712885.1 Rhodospirillales bacterium
CCTGCCGCCCAACGTCTGGGAGCTCCCGCCCTGCGTTGCGGCCGACGACCCGGCTGACCGGCGCGCCGAAGAGCTCATCGAGATCGTGCCGCGCAACCGGCGCAAGCTCTATGACATGCGGCGTGTGATTGCGCTGGTGCCGGACGAGGGCTCGTTCTTCGAGATCGGCCGGCTCTACGGCCAGGGCACGATCACCGGCCTCGCCCGGCTAGCGGGTCAGCCGGTCGGCGTGCTCGCCAACGACTGCTGGCATCTGGCCGGTTCGATGACCGCGACGGGCTCGCAGAAGACACGCCGCTTCATCGAGCTCTGCGACACATTCCATCTGCCGATCGTGAGCCTGGTCGACGAGCCCGGCTTCATGATCGGGACGGAGGCGGAGAAGGCCGGCACGATCCGCTTCGGCACGGCCGCCGTTCTCGCAGCGGCAAGCTCCGTGGTGCCCTGGGCGTCGGTGATCGTGCGCAAGGCGCATGGCGTTGCCGTGGCGGCGCATTTCGGCCCGGACGGGTTCGTCGTCGCCTGGCCCTCGGCCGAGATCGGTGCTCTCCCGGTCGAGGGCGGCGTGGCCGTGGCCTTCGGCCGCCAGATCGCCAAGGCGGACGACCCCATCGCCGAGCGCGAGCGGCTTGAGGAAGCCATGCTGGAGCGGCAGTCGCCGGTGCCGCGCGCGGAGAGTTTTTCCTTCCACGACCTGATCGACCCGCGCGAGACCCGCTCCGTGCTCTGCGACTGGATCGCCCACGTGCAGCCGCTGCTCGCACGTCTGAAGGGCCCGACGAGCTTTCCCGTGCGGCCTTAGTGCCGAATCTCACGAAAGTAGCCACCCAATCTCAGGCAAAGTAGCCACCGATTCTCACCGAAAGTAGCCACCCAGTCTCACCAAAGTAGCCACCCCTCGGGGCGGCGGGTTTTGGTGCGACTCAGAGCGCCGTCCTACCCCTCGGACTCTCACGCTTCGTCCGAGGAGGACCGGGATGGCACGGGGAAGGCTGCCGATGAGAAAGGTGAAGAAGGTTCTTGGATTCCACTTTGACGAGGACCGCAGCGCCCGCGCGATCGCGATCCATTGCGGTCTGGCGCGGCGCTCGGTGGCGTCGGTCCTGGAGCGGTTCGCGGCGTCTGGGCTGAGCTGGCCGGAGGCCCGCGACATGGCCGACGAGGCCCTGGAGGCGGCGCTCTTTCCGGAGCCCGCGCAAGCCGCGCCGCAGCAGGAGGTGGATTGGTCGAAGGTCGAGACGGACCTGTCCGAGCAGGGCGTGACCCTGAAACTGCTGTGGGATGAGTGGCGCGAGACGCATCCCGATGGCATGAGCTATCCGACCTGGTGCCGCCGCTTCCGGGATTGGCGGCCGTGCCGGGACGCGACGATGCGCCAGAACCGCCGTCCCGGCGAGCGGCTGTTCGTCGATTACGCGGGCATGACGATCCCGATCATGATCGACGGGGTCGAGCACAAGGCGCAGGTGTTCGTGGCCTCGATGGGCGTCTCGGGACGCCTCTACGCCGAGGCGACGCTGACCCAGAAGATCGAGGACTGGTGCGCCTCGCACGTGCG
>JAPOPO010000348.1 GCA_026712885.1 Rhodospirillales bacterium
GCCGTTGCGGGTAGGCGGGGAGGCGCGTTCATGATCTTCGCGGAGCCGGTCTTCAGGCCCGGCGGCGACCGCTTCATCGAGATGGAGCTCGGCGACGAGATGAGCTTCGATCTCAACTTTCGCGTGCACAGCGTCTCCAGGCTGATTCGCGAGGGTGGCCCCGCCGGGATCATCGAGATCGTGCCCGAGCTTACCTCGATCATGATCAGCTACGACTTCGAGCGCATCTCCTATGCCGACGTCGTGGCCGAGGTGACCGCGCTGTTCCATGCGGTCGGCCCCCTCGACGGGCTGGAGCTCGACAGCCGGATTTTCTATCTGCCGATCCGCTACTTCGACCCCTGGACCCGCGAGTGCTACGACGATTACTGCGCGAAGATCGCGTCCAAGGAGCTGGACCCGGAGCTGGTGGCGCGCCTCAACGGCCTCGCCGATCTCGCGCAGCTCGCGCGCGTCCATTCCGGCACCGATTACTGGGTGGCGGCACTCGGCTTCTATCCCGGCCTGGTTTCGTTGATGCCGCTGGATCCGCGCTGCCGGCTGACCGCGCCCAAGTACGACCCGCCACGCACGTGGACCTACAAGGGCACCATCGGCATCGGCGGCGCGCTCTGCTCGATCTATCCGGACAGGACGCCGGGCGGCTACCAAATGATCGCGCGGACCCCGGTGCCAATCTGGGATCCCGCGCAACGGCTCGCGGCCTTTGCCGAGAGCCTCGCGCTTTTCCGGCCCGGCGATCGTGTCCGCTTCATCCCGGCGAGCGCCGAGGAATACGACCATGTCGCAGCCCAGGTCGAGGCCGGCACCTACCTTCACAACGTGGCCGAGTATCAGCGCTTCTCGATCAGCAACTACCACCGTTGGCTCGCGTCCATCGACGAGACGGTGCGCTTCTAGCCATGCTGGAGGTGATCAAGCCCGGTCTCGAGACCACGGTGCAGGACTGGCCGGGGCGGATCGGCTACTGGGAGCAGGGCTTTCCGTTCTCGGGCCCGATGGACGACTGGTCCTTCCGCCTTGCCAACCTGCTGGTGGACAACCCGGCGGATGCCGCCGGCCTCGAATGTCAGTTCACCGGTCCGACACTGCGCTTCGGCCGGGACGCCGTGGTCGCCGTCACCGGCGCCGGCATGCAGCCCACCCTGGACAACGCGCCGGTGCCGATGTGGGAGAGTTTCGCCGTCCGCGCCGGCCAGGCGCTCACGCTAGGGTTCGCGCGCCTCGGCGCCCGCGCCTATCTCGCCGTCGCCGGCGGAATCGACACGACGCCGGTGCTGGGCTCGCGCGCGACCTTCCACCAGGCCGGGATCGGCGGGCTCGACGGCTACGCGCTCAAGGCGGGGCAGAGCCTGCCGCTCGGGGACGGGACCGGCACGCCCGGACGGTGCGTGCGCCCCGCATGCCGCCCCCCCACCCGCCACCCCCCGCCCCCCCGGGGGCGGCGAGCGGAACTGGGGCCCCCGCCGCGGCCGGGGGGCGCCGCCCCCCGCGCCGCCCCCGGGGGCCAGCCTCGCCTCCGCTTTGGGCGCGTACCGGTCGAGCCGAAAGCCCGTGCGGTTGCTCCGCGTCTGCACGGTCCAGTCGCTCTCCAGGAACCTGCGGTGGCCGGCCTCGTCGATCCAGTCGTCATTGGGGCCGGGCACGACCTCCATTCGCCACACCCGCTCACTGGAGAGCGGCGGGCGGCATTCGGGGCGCACGCAACGTCCCGGCGTGCCGGTGCCGTCACCGAGCGGCAGGCTCTGCTCCGCCTTGAGCGCGTAGCCGTCGAGCCCGCCGATCCCGGCCTGGTGGAAGGTCGCGCGCGA
>JAPOPO010000506.1 GCA_026712885.1 Rhodospirillales bacterium
AGGAGGTCTTCAACGCGCCCTACTTCCCCGCCACCATCGACGACAAGTGGTTCGAGTCCGCCGAGGCGGTGCCGGACGGGCCCACGACCCAGGCGATGTGCGAGGCGGCGAAGAAGCACGGCATGGTCATCGTTTCGCCGGTCTATGAGCGCGACCGCAGCGGCAAGTTCTACAACACCGCCGCGGTCATCGATGCGGACGGCAGCTATCTCGGCAAGTTCCGCAAGATTCACATTCCGAAGATCGGTCCTTACGACGAGAAGCACTACTTCGCCTATGGCGATCTCGGCTACCCGGTGTTCGATACTGCCGTCGGCAAGGTCGGGGTCTATATCTGCTACGACCGCCATTTTCCCGAGGGCTGGCGCGCGCTTGCGCTCAATGGCGCGGAGCTCGTGTTCAACCCGTCGGCGACCTTCAGGGGCCTCAGCGATCACATCTGGAACCTGGAGCAGGTGGGTGCGGCCATCGCCAACGGCATCTTCATCGGCACCAACAACCGGGTCGGCACCGAGCCGACCTTCGGCAACCACGTGTTCTACGGCTCCAGCTACTTCTGCAATCCGCGCGGCGAGATTCTGGCGCAGGGCGGCGACGAGGACGACGAGCTGGTGGTTGCCGAGCTGGACCTCGACCAGATTCGCGAGGTTCGCGATACGTGGCAGTTCTTCCGCGACCGCCGGCCCGAAACCTACCAGCACTGCGCCCGGCAGTCGTGAACCTCTGGCTGACGAAGTAGGGGGGTCGGTACGCCTATCGCCGGACGCGGCCGTGCGTGATGGTGCCGAAGGTCACGCCCCTGAGCAGCTGGTTCTGCAACACGAAGGTCACCGCGACCACCGGGATCAGGAAGAGCGTTTCGATCGCGGCGAGCCGGCCCCAGTCCACGCCGATGCCGCTGCCGAGGCTCCCCCCTATGCCGACCGGCACGGTTCGCGTCTCCGGCCCCGTGAGCAGCAGCGCCATCAGAAACTCGTTCCAGGTGAGGATCAGGCCAAGCGTCACCGTCGCGGCGATGCCGGCCTTCACCTGCGGCAGGCAAACGCGGAAGAAGACCCGCCATTCCGAGCTTCCTTCGGTGCGCGCGGCGTCTTCCACCTCGCGCGGCAGGTCGTCGCAGAAGCTCTTCATCATCCAGATGGCGAAGGGCAAGTTGAACGCGGTGTAGAGCAGGATGATGCCGAGGTAGCTGCCGGCCAGCCCGGTCATGCGGAAGATCACGAAGAGCGGGATGATGAGCACGATGGGCGGCAGCATCCGGGTAGTCAGGATGACGAGCAGGTAGGTGTCGTTGCCCCTGAGCGGCCAGCGCGAGAAGCCGTAGGCCGCGCCGGTACCGAGGATGAGCGCAAGCCCGACGCTCGCGCCCGAGATCACGATACTGTTGACGAAGTAGAGCTCGAACCCGGTCTCGATCAGAGCGCCGCCCTCGTAGTGCACGCGGGCGAAGATGTTGGCGAAGTTGTCGAGGGTCGGCGTGAAGGCCAGCGTCGAGGTGAGGATGTCGCGCGGGCTCTTGAACGCCGTCAGCACGATCCAGAGCACCGGCAGGAAGTAGACGAAGCCGACGACGGCGCAGAGCGCGGTGCGCCCCCAGCCGGCCCTATCGATCGCGCGCCGCCGCATCCCGTCTCGGCTGCGCTCTCAGCCCTCGGGCCTCAGGCCGGGAGCGCGGTGGGCCAGCGCCGGTGCCAGTCCGTCTCGCGCTGGTACTGGTGGCCGAGGCGAAACAGCAGGGGCTCGGCGAAGGGCCGGCCGATGAGCTGGAACGAGGTGGGCATGCCGTCGGGGGTGAAGCCGCAGGTCACGCTCAGCGCCGGCAGGCCCAGATAATTCACCACGCGCGTATTGCGGGTGAGGCCCACGACCATCTTCAAGTAGGCGGGGCCGTCACGGTAGGCGGTGTCCGCGAGCGTCGGCGTCGGCATCGGCAGCACCGGAGTCAGCAGGGCATCGCAGGCGCCGAAGACGGCGTCGGCGAAGGTGCGGAGCGCATGGGCGCGGTATTGCAGGGCATTGATGTAGTCGGTCGCGGGGATGAAGAACCCCGCCTGCAGACGCTTGCCCACCTCGTCGGAATAGTCCTCGTCCTGCGCGCGCTTCCAGGGCAGGTGGTTGGCCGCGCCCTCGCACTTCATCACCAGCGGGTGGATCGCGGAGACGGTATCCAGCAGCGCCGGCATGGCGACCGGCACGAGGGTGGCGCCGAGGCCCGCGAAGACCGCATGCGTGGCCTCGACCGTGGCGGCCACGCCCGAATCGAGGTCCTCGTCGAAATAGCCCGCCGGAATACCGATACGCACGCCTCTCAGACTCTGCTCGATTGTCGCCTCGTAGTCCGGCACCGGCTGGGCGCTCGTGGTGGCGTCGTTCTTGTCGGCGCCCGCGATAACGCCCAGCACGCGGGCGCAGTCCCGCACCGTCCGCGCCAGCGGCCCCATCACGTCGAGCGACCACGACATCGGCATGCAGCCGAAGCGGCTCACCCGGCCCTGCGTCGGGTTGATGCCGGCCACGCCGTTGGCCGCGGCCGGGCAGCGGATGGAGCCGCCGGTATCGGAGCCCAAAGCGGCGTAGACCAGGCGGCCCGCCACCGCCGCGCCCGAACCCGACGACGAGCCGCAGGGGATGCGCTCGAAGTCCCAGACATTGCGGCAGCGCGGCAGGTGCGCGTTGAAGCCGTGGGGCCCCATGGCGAACTCGACCATGGCGAGGCCGCCCAGGTCGATGGCGCCGGCGGTATCGAGGCGTTGGAGCACGGTCGCCGTCGCTGCCGGGCGGAACTCGCGCCTGATCCGGGAGCCGCAAGAGGAGACCTTGCCGGCCCGGTAGTACATGTCCTTGTGGGCGAGAGGCACGCCCGCAAGCGGGCCGGCTTCGCCGCCACGGCTCCGGTTCCGATCCATCTCCCGCGCGCGGGCAAGCGCGTCCTCGCGGTCGAGGCGAATGAAGGCATGGAGTTGCCCGTCCAGCCGGTCGATGCGCGCGAGCGCCGCCCCCACCAGATCGGTGGCGGAGAGCGCACCACTCGCCACCGCGTCCGCCGCCTCGCAGAGGCTGAGCGCCGCAATCTCGTCCGCGCTCCCGGCCGCACCCGTGCCGGCGTCGCGCGGGGTGCTCGTGTCGGCCCCCGCTTGCGCACCATCCTCGACGGCTCTCAGCGCGTGCAGCGCCTGCTCGAAGGAGGCGGGCAGCCGGTCGAAGTCGTGGTCGGGGCGCGCGGCTTCCACCGCCGCGTGCAACTGACCCAGCTCGATGGGAAGCTCGGCGGCCCTTTCGCCGGAGAGCGGGATGCCTTGGCACTCGCGGTTCAGCCTATCGATCGTCTCGCTGCTGATCGCCATGGCTGCTTCCGTCATTCTCCGCGCGCGGCGTCCGCCACTCTGCGCCAGAACGTCTCATCCCACCAGCGCCGCGCGGCGCCGGAGGTCGACGGCAGCACGTGGATCGCGGTCTCGCCGATGCGCCGCGGCTGCTCTCCATAGTCGATGCTCGCGACATCGAGGAAAACGCCAGCCGCCCGCTTGCCGTTGAACGCGAGCACGGCGGGCCGAAGGCGGGCGATCTTGGCGGCGAGCGCTGCGGCATCGTCGGCCTCGCGGGAGAGGCCGGAGTCTGCCCCCGATTCCGTCTTGCAGAGGTCGGTCAAGCCGATGCCGTACTCCGGAACCGTGCGGAACTCGGCCGGCGCGAGCAGGCGGGGCGTCAGGCCCACGCGGTGAAGCGTCCGCCAAAAGCGGTTGCCGGGGCCGGCATAGTAGGCGCCGACTCGGGCCGAGACGGCGCCCGCCGCCGAGCCGCAGAAGACGATGCGCAGCCCGGGGCCCAGCACATCGGGCAGGACGTCGGGCACGGGCGGGGAAGCCATGGGCCGGGGCATACCTCCTCTTGCGCTCGCCAGCGCGCTCTATCATAGACAGGCTGCGTTAGACGACAGCGACGGAGCGGTGCGGTGCGGAACTTCAAGGTGGATGGCGATCGCCTGTGGGCGAGCCTCATGGAGATGGCGAAGATCGGCGCGACGGAGAAGGGCGGCGTCTGCCGGCTCGCGCTCACCGACGTGGACAAGGCGGCGCGCGATCTGTTCGTCCAGTGGTGCGAGGAGGCCGGCTGCACCGTCGGCATCGACAAGATGGGCAACA
>JAPOPO010000593.1 GCA_026712885.1 Rhodospirillales bacterium
ACCGAAACGCCGATCGCGCTTGCGCTCGCCCAGGGCCGGTACGTGACGATTCCCGTTCAGATCATCGACAAGGTCGACAGCCCTAACGTGCAGGTTGCGCTCGCCGTGCTCGCCCTGGTGCCGCCTCTGGTGATCGGCATCATCATCCAGCGCCACCTCGGGCGCGGCTTCACCTTCGGGGCTATCAAGAACTGAGGGCGAAGCCGAGGGTGCGCTCGACGAAGGCGCGGAGGATCAGGGCCGCATCGACCATCTCGGTGAGGGGGATGAACTCGTTGGCGGCGTGGCTTACGGCGCCGTCGCCGGGGCCGAAGCTGACGATCTCGATACCGTCGCGGGCGAAGAAGCGGCCGTCGCTCGCGGCGAGCGCGTTGAGCACCGCCGGCGGCCTGCCCAGGCGCTCCTCGATTGCCGCTACCAACGCCGAGACATGGGGGCCGTCGAGGGGCGCGGAGAAGCCGTTGGTGCCGACCACACGGCGGACGGTGTAGGAGCCCGCAGGCTCGCCGGCACCGGCCAGCACGTCCTCCACCTCGGCCGTCGCCGCCTCCACGGATTCCTCGGGCAGGATTCGTCTGTCGATCCGCGCCGTGCAGCGGTCGGGCACCACGTTGGGGTTCTCGCCGGCATGGATCGTACCGATGTTCATGGTCGAGGCTTTTTCGCCCTGCCGTCGTGTCGCAAGCACCGGCGCGTATTCGCTGTTGAGTCTCTCCAGGAGGCGCATCATGCGAAGGATGGCGTTGTCGCCCGCCGGCGGGTCGCCGCCGTGGGCGGCGCGGCCGGTGGTCTCGATTTCGAGCCAGAGGATGCCGCGCTCCTCGACGATGATGTGGTTCTCGGTGGGTGAACCGAGCACCAGGACGTCGGGCTGGATCAACCCCTCCTCGCGCAGGAAGGCGGTGCCCTCCGGGCCCAGGCGCTCCTCGTCGCCGGCCAGCACGAAGACCACGCTGCCCTGCGCGGGCCCGCCGCGCCGCGCGGTCTCGTCGGCGAGCCACAAATGAACTGCTGCCGAGCCCTTGCAGTTGTTGGCGCCGAGACCGTAGATGCAGCCGTCCTCCTTTGTCGCGGCGAAGGGGTCGGTGTGCCAAGCGGCGCGGTCGCCGGTGCCGACCGTGTCGATATGAGAATTGAACACGACGCAGGGCGAACCCTCGCCCAGCCGCGCGACCAGATTGGCGATCGGCGGGGTCCGCATGGGCATGGAGACGTCGTAGCCGGCAGCCCTAAAGTGCTCGCCGGCGGCTTCGCAAATTGCCTGCGTATCGCCGGGTGGCGTGACGGACGGGATCGCGATCAGTTCGGCGAGGAGGCCGTGCAACGAATCGGCTATCGCTTTTTCTTGACCTGACATGATCACTCGTCCCTGTCGGCCCGGATGATCGACGTGCCGGAGAGCGAACGCGGATCGCGCGCGCCCCAGCGGCCGTTCTCGACCTGGGCGAAGAAGTCCGCGCACCCCTGGTTGAACGCGTCGGGCTCTTCGAGGTTGATGGTGTGGCCCGACTTCGGGATCACCAGCAGGCCGGCGGTCCGGATCGTGCGCTTGAGATAAAGGTTGGCGTCGAGGCAGGGCTCGTCCTCGTCGCCGGTGATTAAGAGCGTCGGCACGGTGAGCGCGGCAAGGCCGTCTTCCAGGTCGTAGAGGGAGGGGCGGCGGGATTGCACGCCGCGCAGCGTGTTCGCCGTGCCTTTGGCGGAATGATCGGCGAGCCGGTCGCGAAAGGTGGCCCAGCCGCGCGGGTCCTTGGCCTGAAACTGCACGCGGGTGGGACCGAGCGCGTAGTCGTTGCCGACCGGGCCGGCACCCTCGCGCTCAAGACGGTCGGCCACCGCGTGGGTCTCGCGCTGAAAGCCGGTGCGGGCGTCCTTCGGTGCGCCGTAGCCGCAGCCTGCGACCACCAGGGCCGAGGTGCGGGCCGGATGCGTGAGGCCGATGTGGATGGTCGCGAAGCCGCCCATGCTCAGGCCCACGACGTGGGCGCGCTCGATGCCGAGGTGGTCGAGGACGGCGATGGCATCCGCCACCGCGTGGGCCTGGCTGTAGGCGTCCGCGTCCTCCGGCACGTCGGAGGGCGGATAGCCGCGGGCGTTGTAAGCGATGCAGCGGTAACGCCGGGCGAAGTGGCAGAGCTGCGGCTCCCAGCTCAGGTGGTCGCCCGCGAACTCGTGGATGAAGAGCACCGGATGACCCGCTCCGGCCTCCTCGTAGTAGAGCCGGGTTCCGTCCGGCGACGGCGCGTAGGGCATGGCTGCTATTCCTCCCGTGCGCACCATAGATAGGGGCGTAGCGGCGCGCGAGTCCGGGATTCGTGGTATAGTGGCCTATCGCAAGACGAATGAGCGGAGCTTTGCGCATGTGCGGAAT
>JAPOPO010000085.1 GCA_026712885.1 Rhodospirillales bacterium
GCGCGCCGGAGATCGGGCCGAAGATCACGATCAGCACCACCAGAATCGCGCCAGTTGGGATTGTGTTGCCGAGCAGAGCGAGCGCGACGTTCCCGCCGGAGAGCGTCTCGCCCATGATGCCTGAGCCGACGACGACGGCGAGCAGCAGCAGCGTCCCCAGCCACTCCGCGAAGAGCCGCCGCCCAAGGTCGAACCGTTCCATCCCCTCCCCCGGATTCCTTCGACTTGTTCGCGCGAATCAAGTGGCCCCGGCGATCCAATGCCAGCAAGGCCGATGCGGATGTCGAACCGCTCAAGCCCGCTCGTCCGTCATGCCCTTGGTTCGGTATTTCCCGAAATACCGAAATACATTCGTGACAACCACGTTGCAGTTGCATGACAACCCATGTGCGAGCGCCCGGGAATGCCCCGTTTGACCCCCGCCCGCGTCGGTGAATAATCGGCGCCGATCCAAGCGGCAGGAGCGCGCGGTGGGCCGACTGGCAACCGACATCGGTGGAACCTTTACCGATCTCGTTTACTTCGACGAGGACACCGGCGCGCTCAGCCTCGCCAAGTCGCTGAGCACGCCGGACGATCTCACGCGGGGCGTGCTCGACACCATCGATCAGGCGGAACTCGACGCCGATGCCGTGGACTATTTCGTTCACGGCGGGACAACCGTCATCAATGCCATCACGGAGCGAACCGGCGCGAAGACCGCGCTGGTCACCACCGAGGGCTTTCGCGACGTGCTGGAGATCGCGCGCGGCAACCGCCCCGATCTCTACAACCTGCGCTACCGCAAGGAGGTCCCCTTCGTGCCGCGCCGGCTGCGCTTCGAGGTGCGCGAGCGAGTCGATGCCAGGGGCCGCGTCCGCGTGCCGCTGCATCTCGAAGATCTCGATCGCGTGATCGAGGTATGCCGCGCCCAAGGGGTGGAGGCGATCGCGATCCAGTTCCTCCATTCCTACGCCGCGCCCGCGCACGAGGAGGAAACGGCGGCATATTTGCGCGAGCGGCTCAACGGCGTCGCAATAGCCGCCTCTCACGAAATCACCCGCGAGTGGCGCGAGTACGAGCGCGCGAACACCGCCGTGCTCAACGCCTACGTGCAGCCCATCGTGCAGCGCTACTTCGACACCCTGGAGGCCGGCATCGACAGGCTCGGGCTCGACTGCCCGATGATGGCGATGCAGTCGAACGGCGGCACCACGAGCTTCGGCTGGGCCCGTGAGCATCCGATCACGCTGCTGGAATCGGGGCCGGCGGCGGGCGTCAACGGCGCAGCGCTGATTGGCCGGCTCTGCGACGAGCCCAACGTGATCTATCTCGACATCGGCGGTACGACCGCCAAGTGCTCCACCATTGAGGGCGGCGAGCCCAAGGTCACCACCGACTACCGGCTGGAGGCGACGCGCATCCGCTACGGCTACCCGGTGCGGGTGCCAGTGATCGACATCGTGGAGATCGGCGCCGGCGGCGGCTCCATCGCCTGGTTCGACGAGGGCGGCACGCTCTGCGTCGGGCCTCGCAGCGCGGGTGCTGATCCCGGGCCCACCTGCTACAGCCGCGGCGGCACCGAGCCCACCGTGACCGACGCCAAGCTCATCACCGGCGTGCTCAACCCGGCGAATTTCGCCGGTGGGCAGTTCTCCCTCGACGCCGAACTGGCGCGGACTGCCATGGGCAAGATCGCCGAGGGATTGGACTGCAGCGTCGACGAGGCGGCGGTCGCCGTGATCCGCCTGGTGGACGCCAACATGATCAACGCACTCAAGCTGGTGTCGATCCAGCGCGGCCACGACCCACGCGACTTCGCGCTGATGGTGGGCGGTGGCGGCGGCGCCATGCACGGCGCGAGCCTCGGCCGCGAGCTCGGCGTGAAGGAGATCGCGGTGCCGCGCCATCCGGGCCTCTTCTCGGCCTGGGGAATGCTTGCGACCGCGCCCCGGCGGGATTTCATGCGGACGGCGCTGCAGCGGGCGGACACCCTCGACATCACGGATGTGCTGGCGCTCTTCGCGGAGCTGCACGAGGAAGCGGAGCGTTACTTCAGGTCCGAAGGTGGGCGCGGCACCTTCAGCGCCGCCTGCCATCTCGACATGCGCTATGGCGGTCAGGAACACGCGGTGACGATCCCGATCGACCTCGACGGTGCGAGCCGCGAGTCGATCCTCGATGCGTTTCACGCCGCGCACGAGCGCGCCTACACCTTCCGCCTCGCTGACACGCCCGTCGAGCTGGTCACCTTCCGCCTCAGCGCCTCCGCCGATGTCGCCCGGCCGGAACTGACCCCGTGGACCGCTGACGGGCGTTCGGCTGAAGCGGCGACGCGGGACGGGCGCACGGTCGATTTCGGCGAGGACGGCCGGCACGAGACTCGCGTCTACGATCGCGACCTGCTGCCGCCGGGCTTCGAGGCAGACGGCCCGGTCATCGTCGAGGAGCCGTCCTCGACCACTCTGGTCTGCCCCGGCCAGCGCGTCCGGGTGGACGATCTGGGCTTTCTCAGAATCACCGAAGCATGAACCGGCGGTGACCGGGGCTGTCGCCATGCGCGCCATGGTCTATCGCGGCGACGGCCCCGCACTCGCGCTGGAGGAGCGGCCGGTGCCAGAGCCCGGCGCAGGCAATGTCCTGGTCCGTGTCTCGGCCTGCGGCGTTTGCCGCACCGACCTTCACGTGGTGGACGGCGACCTCACCGAGCCACGGCTCCCGGTCGTGCCGGGGCACGAAATCGTGGGGCGCGTCGCGGCGCTCGGCGCCGGCGTCGAGCGGTTTCGCGAAGGGGAGCGCGTCGGCATCCCTTGGCTGGGCTGGACCTGCGGCTCGTGCCGCTATTGCCGGAGCGGCCGGGAGAACCTGTGTCCGGACGCGCGCTTCACCGGCTACACCCTGGACGGCGGCTACGGCGATTACTGCATCGCCGACGAACGCTACTGTTTCCCGCTGGCCGGCAAGCGCGACGACGCCCATTCGGCGCCACTCCTCTGCGCTGGCCTGATCGGCTACCGCGCGCTCATGATGGCGGGCGATGTCGAGCGCCTCGGTCTCTACGGCTTCGGCGCCGCGGCGCACATTATCGCCCAGGTGGCGCGGGCCCAGGGGCGCCGCGTGTTCGCCTTCGTCCGGCCGGGCGATGGCGCGGCCATGGACTTTGCCCGGAGCCTCGGCGCCGAATGGGCCGGCGCATCGGACGAGGCACCGCCGGAGGAGCTGGACGCGGCGCTGCTGTTCGCGCCGGTGGGTGCGCTGGTGCCGGCGGCGCTCCGCGCCATCGTGCCCGGAGGCACCGTGGTCTGCGCCGGCATCCACATGAGCGACATCCCCGCCTTCCCCTACGAGCTCCTGTGGCGGGAGCGGCGCATCGTCTCGGTCGCGAACCTCACGCGACGCGATGGCGAGGATTTCTTGGCGCTCGCCGCATGCACGGAAATCGAGATGCACATCGAGCCCATGCCGCTTGCCGAGGCCAACACCGCTCTCGATCGCCTGCGCGCGGGCCGCCTTCAGGGCGCCGCGGTGCTCAGCATGGATGAGGGCGGCTGAGGCTCAGAGAGAGACGCCCATCTGTGCCATCGTTGCCCGCGTGAGCTCGCTGTCAGGCTCCCGCAATTGGTCCGCCATGGTGAAGTGATTGAAGCCGGGGAGTTCCAAGCGGCTAAGCGGGTAACCGTGCGCTTCCCACACCGCCGCCATGGCATCGGCCTGGCGTTCGTATTCCTCCGACTCGATGTCGCCCGAAACCAGCATGAGCGGCGCTTCCACCGGGTAGCTCTGCAGGATCGGACTGTTGCGTCGTGCCTCGGCCTCGTCCATGCCGAGCTTGTCATTGAGGTAGCAGAGCCGGATGGGCTCCAGGTCATAGATGCCCGAGATAGACACTGCGCTCTTGACGAGATCGGCGGGCAAGTCGGCGCCGAAGTCCGGCCAGTCGGTCGCGAGCAGCATGGCGGCGAGGTGCCCGCCCGCCGATTGGCCGAGCGTATGGATGCGGGACGGATCGCCCCCGAACGAGGCGGCATTACGCCAGACCCACGCCGCAGCAGCGCGGTTCTGCCGCACGATCTCGTCCATGCGGTATTCCGGCGCGAGGCCGTAGTTGACGACCACCGTGGCCACCCCGTGAGGCCGGCAGCCCTCCGCCACGAAACTGTCGTGATGCTTGTCGAGCGAATACCAGTAGCCGCCGTGGACCATGATCAGGATCGGCGCGCCGGGCCGCTCCGCCGGGAAGATGTCGAGGGTCTCGACCGGAAGATCGCCGTAGTCGACATCCCGCGCGCCCGGAAGGGCTGCGCGGGTCTCCGCGCTCCAGTCCAGCCAGCGCTCGAAATAATCGACGTATTCGGGGATGCGCGCGCGGTTGTTGTACTGGGCGTCGAGCGCCGCCCGATCGTAGCCGCGAAAGATGACCTCTCCGCTCATCCCACCCTCCCTGTAGCTGTCTCTCTCAAGTGTAGCCATTTTCCGCCCCGGCCATCGACCGCAGCGGTGCGGCGCACTACATTACGGTGCCGGCAAGTGAAGCGAGAGGAACGCGCCCATGCACCGCTTGTTCCACGTGATGATCGCCGCTGCCGCCGCCATCGGCGCAGCACTGTGGATCGGACTGCCGGCCGCGCAAGCCGCCTCCATCGGGGGCTCCTTCGAGCTCATCGACCACACCGGGAAGACGGTCACCGAGGAGAGCTTCGACGACCGCTACCTGCTGGTCTATTTCGGCTACGCCTACTGCCCGGACGTCTGCCCGACGGAGCTGCTGATCATGGGCCAGGCCGTGGACGAGCTTGGAGAGCTCGGCGAGGAGGTCCAGCCGCTCTTCGTCACGGTCGACCCGGTGCGCGATACGGTCGAATACCTGGCCGACTATGTGCCCTCGTTCCATCCGCGCCTGGTCGGGCTGACGGGCAGCGACGAGCAGATTCATGCCGCCGCAAGGGCCTACCGGGTCTACTACCGGCTCAACGAGCCGGACGAGGACGGCAACTATCTGGTCGACCACACCTCGTACATCTACTTCATGGACCCCGACGGCGATTACTTGACCCACTTCGTCTTCGGACAGGGGCCGGAGAAGATGGCGGAGATCATCCGCAAGCACCTGGATTGAGCCGGCAGAGCAGGGCGGGCGAATGGCGGATTCGGGGGACAACACCGCCGTTATCGCCGCGGCGCGGGAGCGCGAAGAACGCCTGCGCTCAATCACCCGGACAGCTCCGGACGCCGTCGTCATCATCGACGAGAGCGGCATTATCGATACGGTCAATCCGGCGGCGGAACGCCTGTTCGGCTATTCGAGCGCCGAGCTTGTCGGTCAGAACGTCAAGATCCTGATGCCCTCGCCCCACCGGGAAGCGCACGATGCCCACCTGTCGCGCTACCGCGAAACCGGCGAGAGGCGCGTCATCGGCATCGGGCGCGTCGTGGTCGGCAGGCGCAAGGACGGCACCACGTTCCCGGCGCGTCTCGCGATCGGCGAAATCGAGCTCGATCAGGGGCGGTTGTTCACCGGGTTTCTCCACGACGTCACCGAGCGGGAGAACATTCAGCGCCGCGCCGGCATCCTCCAGCAGGAGCTCATGCACGCCTCGCGTCTCTCCGCGATGGGGGAGATGGCGTCGGGCATTGCGCATGAGCTGAACCAGCCGCTCACGGCCGTCATGAACTACACGCGGGCGGCACGGCGGCGGCTCGACCGCGATGAAGTGGACGCGGCGCCCATCGCCGACCTCGTGGACAAGGCCGGACAGCAGGCCGAACGGGCGGCGGAAATCATCAAGCGGCTGCGGGGCTTCATCAAGAAGGACGAGAGCGAACGCCGCCTCGAGCCGATCAATGCAGTCGTGGAGGAGGCGGCGGCGCTGGCCCTGATCGGCGCGAGCGACCGCGATATCGAGCTGATCTTTTCGTTGGACGATGCGTTGCCGCCAGTCCTGATCGACCGCATCGAGGTGCAGCAGGTCGTGCTCAACATCCTGCGCAACGCAATCGAGGCGTTCGAGGGATCGGGCGAACGAGAAATTCGCATCTCCACCAAGCTGACCGGCCCGCACGAGGTCCGGGTCGATATCAGAGACAACGGCCCCGGCCTCGCGCCAAGCATCGTGGACAATCCCTTCCGCCCCTTCCAGACCACCAAGGCCGATGGCTTGGGGATCGGCCTCGCCATCAGCCGCACGATCATCGACGCCCACGGCGGGCGCCTCTGGGCGGAGAACGCCCCGGAGGGCGGCGCCGCGTTCCAATTCCTGTTGCCGGTCGGGGACGGGGCCGATGAATGAACGGGCCGCCGTCGTCGCGGTCATCGACGACGACGATGCGGTGCGCGATTCCCTGGGCGCATTGCTGGAGGCTGCAGGCTACGACGTCGATACCTACGACTCAGGCCGGGCCTTCCTGAGCGCCCTGTCGCAGGCCTCGCCTGCCTGCGCCCTCGTCGACGTGCGGATGCCGGAGATGGACGGGCTGGAGTTGCAGCAACGGCTGGCCTACACGGCGCCGTCACTGCCCGTCATCATCATCACCGGCCACGGCGACATTGCGATGGCAGTGAGAGCGATTAAGGCCGGCGCCGTCGATTTCGTCGAAAAGCCGTTCACGGACCGCACCATTCTCGACGGAATCGCGCAGGCGCTCGCCTCGCGCGAGGAGGCCCTGAGCCGTGAGACTCGGCGACGCGAAATAGAACGCCGGCTCGGCCGCCTGACTACGCGCGAGCGCGAGGTCTTCGAACGGCTCGCCCGCGGTAGCTCCAACAAGGTTGTTGCCCGCGAGCTGGGTATCAGCCCACGCACGGTCGAAGTGCACCGCGCGCGGGTCATGGAGAAGTTGCAGGCGCCGAGCCTCTCGCACCTGGTCCGCATGGCTGTGATCGCGCAAGTGGACATGGGCGATATCTGATCGGCCCATCGCGCCGCTTCGTCCTATCGCGTAAGGGAAACTCCCTACGCAACCAACCGAATTACATGGTGCGGCCAAACGCACCACATTCCGCGCCGGAGACCCGAGGCGGACGCGGGGAGGAATGCCCACGATGAGGGTTGCCGCGACATATCCAATCATCGATTCGGTCGACGCTCGCGCGACTGACACCGCGTTCGACCGGCTCGGCGCTGTCGGCGTGATCAAATATCTGGCGCCGCATGAATCGCTCGCGCTCGAAGGCGATTCGGCCGATCGCCTCCACCGCGTGCTGAGCGGCACCATCGCCGGCTACAAGGCAACGGCGGACGGGCGTCGGCAGATCCTCGCCTTCTTTTTCCCTGGCGATCTGGTGGGCCTCACCGTCGGCGAGCGCTACGCCTACAGCGCCGAAGCGGTCGATCACGCCAGCGTCCGCTCGGTCCCACACGTACGGCTGAGAGAGCTCGCGGCGCAAACGCCGGCGCTGCAGGAAAGCCTGCTTTCGGCTCTACGCCGGGAGGTTGCGGCGGCGCAGGAAAGGCTTCTCTGGCTCGGACGCAAGACGGCGCGGGAGCGACTGGCCGGCTTTCTCCTGGAATGCGATGGCCGCATCGGGCAGCGCGACAAGGATGGGCGGCGCTCCGTCCCGTTGCCGATGAGCCAGCTCGAGATCGGCGACTATCTGGGCCTCGCTTCCGAGACGGTCAGCCGGACTCTCGCCGAGCTGGTGCGCGACGGCGCCATCGACATCGTGCGGCCCTTCGCCGGCGTCATCATCCGCAACCACCGCCATCTCGAACGGGCGGCGGACGAGGGCGCGCCACCCGTCAACGCGAGGGTCTGAATAGCGGCAGTGCACCGGGGGACGCCCGGCGGCTCGGGCCACGTCCGACCCGGTGATAGACTCGGACGATGACCGCCCTCCCGCTCCGCCTGGCGCGGCTGCTTTCGATTGCCGTCTGCCTGCTCGCTCCGGCCGCCGCCTTGGCTGAATCGGACCCGCCATCGCCGACCGACGTCGAGGAGATCGAACGCAGTGCCGCCATGGCCCTCGGGCTTACGGCAACGCCGGACGCCGGCTTGGAGGGCCGGTCCGTTCTGCTCACAATGGCGGTTCAGGGTCACGCGTCGTCCCAATACCAGTTGGGGCTCATGCTCCTCGAAGGTATGGGAATCGATCGCGACCACGCGGAGGGCATTCGATGGCTTGAGCGCGCCGCATCCCGGGGCCACGAGGGCGCACTCACCCACCTTGCCAGGATGGCCGCGCGCAGCGACTTGGCGGCGCACCTCGCCCTCGGCTTGATCGCACGCGACCACGCCCGCGGCGGCAGGGCCGCCTTGCAGCACCTGGGCGCAGCCGCGGCGGCCGGCGATCCGCAAGGGCTGCTAGCACTGGGCGAACTCTACCGAGCGGGCGAGGCGGTCGAGACCGACGAGGCATACGCCGCTATCCTGTTCCGCGCCGCCGCGGAAGCCGCCATGAATGCGGTGCAACGCGCACGGCAGGAGGCAACAGCCGGCATCCTCGGCCCTGACTCCGACGAATGGCTGGAGGTCGCCGTCGCCCGCACGCGCGCCGCGCATGCCTCTCCTTCCGGACGTGACGCGACTCGGCCGGAACTCTTCGCACGCTACTGGGTCGGACTGGCGCTCCTGGTCGGCGCCGGCACGATGGTCGACACGCCGCGCGGCATTGCTCACCACCGCGCTGCCGCCGAGAGCGGTTTCGGTCTCGCCGAGTACAGCTTGGGGGTACTCTACGAGCGGGGCCACGGCCTGCCCCGCGATCCCGATAGCGCGCATCATTGGTTGGCTCGTGCGGCGGCCCACGGCCACCCGCTTGCCGACCCGGCGCTATAGGAGGGAAATCAGCCGTCGCGGTGGGTGCGTTCGTGGCGCTCGTGGCGCTCCTGCGCCTCGACGCTGAGGGTCGCGATCGGGCGGGCTTCCAGGCGGCGGATGCTGATGGGCTCGGCTGTTTCCTCGCAATAGCCGTAGGAGCCGTTATCAATTCGCTGCAGCGCGGACTCGATCTTGGAGATGAGCTTGCGGGCGCGGTCTCGGGTGCGAAGCTGGACCGAGCGCTCCGATTCGACGGCGGCACGATCCCCCAAGTCGGCCTCGTGCCCGGTATCGAGCCTGAGCTTCTCAAGGGTCGCATCGGTTTCGTTGAGGATATCCTGCCGCCACATTTCCAGCTTGCGCCGGAAATACTCCCGCATCCGCGGCGACATGAACTCCTCCCTGGTCGTTGGCCTGTACTTGGCCGGGAGCTCTTCTCGCTTCTGCGCCACTGCCTTGCCGCATCCCCCTTGAAATGGGCGCGGAGTATAGGAATGCACCGGCGCCTCGGCAAGGCATTCTGACGCTCCTCCACGACCACGATGGCGATGCCCGCTTGGCGCCAGTTTTTTATCTTGTTCAATATCTTAGATGTGATTCTTGGCATGGCCCGGAGAGCGCTGCCGACCGGAAATGGTCGACGGAGCATCGCGCGGCTATCATGCGGGAGGCGCAGGTAGGACGCCGCGGCGAGCGATCGGAGTGAGGAAGGCGATGGTCGAAGGCCTCGCACCGGGCGACTGGGTCAGGAACCCGCAGGCGCCGGACTGGGGGCTCGGTCAGGTGCAGTCGGTGATCGGTGATCGGGTGACGGCGAATTTCGAGAACGCCGGCAAGCGTCTAATTAACGCCGCCGTGGTCAGCCTCACCAAGGTCGAATCGCCCGCGCGGCCGGATGAAGACCTGTTCTGAGCGACCCGTATCGCCGCCTTGAGGTGGCGCGCACAGAGGCCGAATTTCAAACTAGGTCTCGACCGTTGCCTGGCTAGGTGTTAGGCATCGAAGCCAGTTCGTCACACTGCCCGCCGTTCCAGGCGGACCAGCATCGTCGGAGACCGTGAGTGGCCCTATCGGGCGGAAATCAGGCACCCAGACACCCCGGCAGCGGGCGGCGCAGAGCGCGCTACACCGAGAAGGGCCGGCAGGTGGAACCAGCAGCGCAGAAGGAAATTCGTGCGTTGTTGGGGGACGAGCCCAGGCGCCACGACCTGCTCATCGAGCACCTGCACGGGATCCAGGACCATTACGGCTGCCTATCCGCCCGCCATCTCGCCGCGCTCGCGGCCGAGATGCGCCTCGCCATGGCTGAGGTCTACGAGGTCGCGACCTTCTACGCTCATTTTGACGTCGTGATGGAGAGCGAGAGCCCGCCCCCGCCGCTCACGGTCCGGGTCTGCGACAGCCTTACCTGCGAATGCCTCGGCGCGCCTGCGCTGCTGGATGCGCTCCCCGGCGCGGCGGGCGACGGCGTGCGGGTGGTGCGCGCGCCCTGCATGGGCCGCTGCGAGGAGGCGCCGGTGGCCGAGGTCGGCCATCGTCACGTTACCGAAGCGACTGTCGATTCGATCCTCGCCTGTATCGAGGGGGAAGAGCACTCACCGGCAATTCCCCCCTACATCGATTTCGACGCCTATGTCGCAGACGGCGGCTACACCGTGCTCAAGGAGTGCCTGTCGGGCGCGCGCTCCGTCAACGACGTGATTGCGGCACTGGAGGAGAGCGGCCTCAAGGGCAAGGGCGGCGCGGGCTTCCCGACCGGGCGCAAGTGGCGCTTCGTCCGTGCCGAGACCGGCCCCCGGCTGATGGCGGTGAATGCCGACGAAGGCGAGCCTGGCACCATCAAGGACCGGGTCTACATGGAGCAGGACCCGCATCGCTTCCTCGAAGGCACGCTGATCGCCGGCTGGGCCGTGGAAGCCGCCGAGTGCTACATCTATCTCCGCGACGAGTATCCGGGCATTCGCGAAGTGCTGCTGGAGGAGATCGCGAAGCTCGACGCCGCGGGCCTCACGGTCCAGACCAAGCTCATCCTCCGCCGGGGCGCGGGCGCCTACATCTGCGGCGAGGAGTCCGCGATGCTGGAGAGCATCGAGGGCAAGCGGGGAGAGCCCCGGCACAAGCCCCCCTTCCCGTCCCAGGTCGGCCTCTGGGGCCGGCCCACGCTGATCAACAACGTCGAAACGCTCCATTGGGTGCGCGACATCCTGGAGCAAGGGCCGCACTGGTTCGCTGATGAAGGCCGCAACGGGCGCTCGGGTTTCCACAGCTTCTCGGTGTCGGGCCGGGTGAAGGAGCCCGGCGTCAAGCGCGCGCCGGCCGGCATCACCATGAACGAGCTGCTGGCCGAATACTGCGGCGGCATGGCCGACGGCCACAGCTTCCGCGCCTACCTGCCCGGCGGCGCCTCGGGCGGCATTCTGCCCGCCTCCATGGCCGATCTTCCGCTCGACTTCGGCACCCTAGAGGAACATGGCTGCTTCATCGGCTCGGCCGCAGTCGTGGTGCTTTCCGACAAGGACGACTTGAAAAGCGCGGCCCTCAACCTGATGCGGTTCTTCGAAGACGAGAGCTGCGGGCAGTGCACACCCTGTCGAGTCGGCTGTGAGAAGGCGGTCGGCCTGATGAGCGGCGACCGCTGGGATGGGCCACTCCTGCGTGAGCTGAGCGCAGCCATGGCCGACGCCTCGATTTGCGGGCTTGGGCAGGCGGCGCCGAACCCGTTGCTCTCCATCCTGCGCTACTTCCCGGAGGAGCTCGCATGAGCGACGTCATCCGCTTCACCCTCGACGGCCAGGCGGTCGCCGCGCAGCCGGACGAGACCATCTGGCAGGTCGCCAAGCGGAACGGGATCGACATTCCCCACCTCTGCTACACGCCCGAGCCCGGCTACCGGCCAGACGGCAACTGCCGGGTCTGCATGGTGGAGATCGAGGGCGAGCGGGTGCTCGCGGCCTCCTGCATCCGCAAGCCGGCGGACGGGATGGTGGTCCGCGTCGATGCGGAGCGTGCGGTGCGCTCCCGCGACATGGTGATGGAGCTGCTGCTCGCCGATCAGCCTCCGCCAGAGTCCAGCCACGACCCGTCCTGCGAGCTCTGGGACTGGGCGGGGACCATGGGTCTCTCGACCAGTCGCTTCGAAGCGCGGCAGTCGCCTGCACCCGACCTCACTCACGCCGCGATGGCGGTCAATCTCGACGCCTGCATCCATTGCACGCGCTGCGTGCGTGCCTGCCGCGAGGTGCAGGTCAACGACGTGATCGGCATGGCGGGCCGGGGCGTGCGCAACAAGATCGTCTTCGACTTCGACGATCCGATGGGCGAGAGCACCTGCGTGGCTTGCGGCGAATGCGTGCAGGCCTGCCCCACCGGCGCGCTGATGCCGGCCAAGGAGGTCGGCAAGGAGACGCCGGCCAAGCAGGTCGACAGCGTCTGCCCCTACTGCGGCGTCGGCTGCCAGCTCACCTTCAACGTCAAGGACAACAAGATTCTCTGGGTGGACGGCAGGGACGGCCCGGCCACCCACGGCCGGCTCTGCGTCAAGGGCCGTTTCGGCTTCGACTACGTCAATCACCGGCACCGGCTGACCACGCCGCTGATCCGCCGGGAAGACGCGCCGAAGTCGGCCGATATCGACATAGACCCGGCCAACCCCTTCACCCACTTCCGGGAGGCCAGTTGGGACGAAGCACTTGAGGTAGCGGCGGCGGGACTCCGGCAGATTCGCGACCGGCACGGCCCGGGCGCGCTCGCCGGCTTCGGCTCCGCCAAGGGATCGAACGAGGAGGCCTATCTCTTCCAGAAGCTGGTGCGCGCGGGCTTCGGCACCAACAATGTCGATCATTGCACAAGGCTCTGCCACGCCTCGTCGGTGGCGGCGTTGCTCGAATGCATCGGCTCCGGTGCGGTCACCGCAAGCTTCAATCAGGTCGAGCATTCCGACGTCATCATCGTGATCGGCGCCCAGCCCACCGCGAATCACCCAGTCGCCGCAACCTTCTTCAAGAACGCGGCAAAGCGCGGCGCGAATCTGATCGTGATCGATCCGCGCGGCTCGGCGCTCTCCCGCCACGCGAGCCACTTCATGCAGTTCAAGCCGGGCACGGACGTGGCGCTGCTCAACGCGCTGATGCACGTCATCGTCGAGGAGGAGCTTTACGACCGGCAATACGTCTCGGCCCACACGGAGGGATTCGAGCAGCTCCGGAACCACCTCAAGGACTACGCGCCGGAGGAGATGGGACCGCTCTGCGGAATCGAGCCCGACGTCCTGCGCGAGGTCGCGCGCCTCTACGGACGCGCCGAGGCGGCGATCATTTTCTGGGGCATGGGCATTTCCCAGCACATCCACGGCACCGACAATGCGCGCTGCCTGATCTCTCTGGCGCTGATCGCCGGCCAGGTGGGCCGCCCCGGCACCGGCCTGCACCCGCTGCGCGGGCAGAACA
>JAPOPO010000594.1 GCA_026712885.1 Rhodospirillales bacterium
TCGAGCACCTGAAGGAAGCCGCGCTCACCATGCAGCAGGGCGGCGGCATCGGCTACGACTTCTCGACGCTCCGGCCCAAGGGGGCACCGGTCAAGGGCGTCGGTGCCGATGCGTCAGGGCCGCTGCCGTTCATGGACTGCTGGGATGCGATGTGCCGCACCATCATGAGCGCGGGCTTCCGCCGGGGCGCGATGATGGGTTGCCTGCGCTGCGATCATCCGGACATCGAAGCCTTCATCGAGGCCAAGCGCGACCCCGGCCGGCTGCGCATGTTCAACCTCTCGGTGCTGGTGACCGATGCGTTCATGCAGGCGGTCAAGGACAACGCGCCGTGGGAGCTGCGCTTCGAGGGCGTCGTCTACAAGACCGTCTCGGCGCGTGCGCTGTGGGAGCGGATCATCCGCTCGACCTATGCCTACGCCGAGCCCGGCGTGATCTTCATCGACCGCATCAACCGGGCCAACAACCTCGCCTACTGCGAAGAGATTTTCGCCACCAACCCCTGCGGCGAGCAGCCGTTGCCGCCCTATGGCGCCTGCCTCCTGGGCTCGATCAACCTGGCGAGCCTGGTGCAGGATCCCTTCGAGCCAAGTGCGGCGCTCGACATGGCGGCGCTGGAAGCGCTCACCGCCACCGCCGTCAGGATGCTCGACAACGCGATCGACTGCTCGCGCTTCCCCATTGCGGCGCAGCAGGAGGAGGCGCAGGCCAAGCGGCGCATCGGGCTCGGCGTCACCGGGCTCGCCGATGCGCTCATCATGTGCCGCGCACGTTACGGCAGCGATGCGGCGAACGAGCTGATCGAGCAGTGGATGAGCGGCCTGCAGCGGGCGGCCTATCTCGCATCAGCACGGCTTGCGGCAGAGAAGGGCGCCTTCCCGCTGTATGACGCCGCGCGCTATGCCGAGAGCCCGACGATCCAGCGCCTCGACGATGACGTGCGGGCGGCGATCGCCGCATCGGGGGTGCGCAACGCGCTGCTTACCTCGGTGGCGCCGACCGGCACGATCTCGCTGCTTGCGGGCAACGTTTCTTCGGGCATCGAGCCCGTGTTCAGCTATTCGTACACGCGCAACGTGCTGATGCCGGACGGCACGCGCCAGGCGGAGGCGGTGGACGATCACGCCTATCTGCTGTTTCGGCGCCTCAAGGGCGACGCGGTCCAACTGCCAGACTATTTCGTGGATGCCCAGTCGCTCCGCCCGGCGGATCACCTCGCCGTCCAGGCGCAGGTCCAGGCCTTCGTCGACAGCTCCATCTCCAAGACCATCAACTGCCCGGAGGAGATGGCATTCGACGACTTCAAGGACGTTTACATGCGGGCCTACGACCTCGGCTGCAAGGGCTGCAGCACCTATCGGCCCAACCCGGTGACCGGCGCGGTGCTGGAGAGCGCATCCGGAGCAGAGCAGGGGAGCGACGCCGCGCCTGCTGCAGGCGCCGAAAACGCTACTGTGCCGATCGCGGCGGTCCCCGCGCACTTGCCGGCCGTGCGGCAGAGCGAACTCCCGCTGGAGCCGCCGCCGGTGCGGCCCGAGGATGCCTTCGAGGCCGGCGCGGTCATCCAGATGACCCGCCCGCTGGAGCGGCCGGAGGCGCTGCACGGCAGCACCTACAAGATCCGCTGGCCGGAGAGCGACCATGCCATCTACATCACGATCAACGATATCGTGCGCGACGGGCGGCGGCAGCCCTTCGAGATCTTCATCAATTCCAAGAACACCGAGCACTACGCCTGGACGGTGGCGCTGACGCGGATGATCAGCGCCGTGTTCCGCCGGGGCGGCGACGTGTCCTTCATCGTGGAGGAGCTCAAGGCCGTCTTCGACCCGAGGGGCGGCCAGTGGATGGGCGGCCACTATGTGCCCTCCATCCTCGCCGCCATCGGCGGCGTGATCGAGCAGCACCTGGTGAGCATCGGCGCCCTCGCGCCGCCGGAGAGCGGGACCGTGCGCCTGGAGGCGCCGGCGGGCGACGATGGTGACGCGTCGGCGAGGGCGGTGCGGTACTGTGGGCGCTGCGGGCAGCCGGGCCTCCTGCACCGAGAGGGGTGCGATCTCTGCCCGGCCTGCGGCTACTCCAAGTGCGCGTGAGACATGCGGGCTAACGCTTGAACCCTTAAGGCGCTCTGATTACCGTTCTGCGGACCGAGTCCGTCCATGGGAAATTCGATGAGGCGCGTCCTCTTGGTGACGGCCGGTGTCGTCGGCACGATAGCAATCGCCGTGGCCGGGTACTCCGGCTACTGGTTCATCGCCGCGGGCGAAATCGGGGACCGGATCGACGACTGGGCCGAGAAGCAGCGGGCCGACGGTCTCGAAATCGAGTCCGGGGGAACGTACGTATCCGGCTTCCCTCTCCGCTTCGAGGTCACCCTGCGCGAGCCGCGCATTCACGACACACGGAACGGATGGCGCTGGGCCACGGATTCGTTGCGCGCGGAGGCCAGTGCCTGGGACTTCAGCGAGGTCACCGTCTTTCCTGACCGCCGCAATGCGGTCCAAGTTCTAGCCGAGGGCGGCGAATGGCGCGCCATCGATGCGCACGTCGGCGGCGGGCAGATGGTCGTACGGCTCGACGACGACCGGCGCTTCAGGGAGGTCACGCTCGATCTGCAGGGAGTTGAGGTCGCGGGCGTGTGGCCTGAGAGGGTTGCCCATGTCGACAGCCTGCAGGCCAACGGTATTGCCATCGACGACGACGGGAGCGGCGAACATATCCTGAAGACCTCGATTGCCGTGCGCCATGCCGTGCTACCGAGCGACCTCGCCGAGGGACTGGGCGAGACCCTCGACTTCCTCGACATCGACGCGAGCGTGGTCGGCTCGATCCCGAGCGAGCGGGGCACAAACGAGGCGATCACCGCCTGGCGCGACGCCGGTGGCACGCTGGAACTGACCGGCTTCCGCGTCCGCTGGGGGCCGCTCGGGATCGAATCGGCGGGAACCATCGCGCTCGACGGGGCGATGCGGCCGATCGCCGCGCTGACCGCCGACATTATCGGCTACGGCGATGTCATCGACGCGCTGATCATGAGCAACATGATCCCCCTCGGCGATGCCTTCATCGCCAAGGTCGCCTTCAACATGCTGGCAGAGAAGCCGGAAGACGGCGGCCCCCCGGTGCTGCGCGGGGTGCCGGTGACGGCGCAGGACGGCACGCTGACCGTCGCGACCATCAAGGTCGCTGAGCTGCCCCCGCTGCCCCTGGAATAGAGCAGCGGGTAGGGCCGGCGTCCCTAAGGCTTGGCCAGGACTCCGCCGTCGACGATCAGCTCGGTCCCGGTGATGTACGAAGCCGCATCCGATAGCAGGAAGAGCGTAGCGTTCGCCATGTCCCGCGTGGTGCCGACGCGGCCGAGCGGCACCGCCGCTTCCGTCGCCTCCCTGAGCGCGGGGTTGTCGACCCAGCGCCGCTGCATCGGCGTCTCCGTGGGCCCCGGTAGAATCGAGTTGGAGCGGATGCCGTCGCCCGCGAACTGGATCGCGATGGATTTCGACATGGCGACAAGACCGGCCTTGGAGGCCTGGTAGCCGTCTTGCGGTGCATCGTCGCCGCGCACGCACTGGATGGTTGCGATGTGCACCATTGCGCCACCGCCGGTCCGCTTCATCAGCGGCACGGCTTCGCGGGCAGCGAGCAATGAGCCCTTGAGGTTGATCGCGAGCACGTCGTCCCAGACGTCGAGGTCAATATCGACTAGGGAACGGTCGCGGCCGAGCAGGAGTACGCCGGCGGCATTCACCAGGTAATCGAGCCGCCCCGCCGCCTCGTAGCAATTGGCCATCGCCTGGGCGACGTCGGTCGGGGAGCGCAGGTCGCCCTGCACATAGTGGGCGCCTGCGGGCAGGTCGTCCGGCGCGGGCTTCACGTCGAAGAATGTCGCTTGTGCGCCGGCGTCGAGCAGGTCGCGCGCGATCTGCAGCCCCATGCCGCCGCCGGCACCCGTCACGAAGGCGTTGCGGCCACTAAAGTCGGCCTGGATCTGGGTCATCGGTCCCTCCCTGAGTCAGGAAACGCTTTAGCCGCATTCTCGACCGACCCGCAAGCTGCCGCGCGGCGCGGTGCCATGGGGCGTATAGTGGAGAAAGTTCCGACGGCCGGCGATTGTGGGACATGAAAGGATCGGCGGAGAACACGTGGGCAGGCTCGATCGCAGGCTGAGCGTCGCGCCGATGATGGCGCGGACCGACCGCCACTGCCGCTACCTGCTGCGGCTGGTCAGCGTGCGCACGCTCCTCTACAGCGAGATGATCCATGCCA
>JAPOPO010000595.1 GCA_026712885.1 Rhodospirillales bacterium
CGCCTACCTGGGGACCAAGTCGGCCGATGCTGGAAGTTGAGGACCTGCACGTCCGCTACCGGCGGCTTCGCGCGGTGCGCGGCGTCTCGCTCACCGTGGGCGAGGGCGAGATCGTCTGCCTGGTCGGCCCCAACGGCGCGGGCAAGTCGAGCACGCTGCGCAGCATCGCGGGCCTGCACCCGCCGGCCCAGGGCGACATCCGGCTTGCTGGCCGCTCGGTCACCGGCATGGCGCCGGAGACAATCGCGCGCTTAGGCCTCTCCATGGTGCCGGAGGGGCGCCACGTCTTCACCCAGCTCACGGTGGAGGAGAACATCCTGCTGGGCAGCCAGATGCGCCGCGACCGCAAGCAGGTGAGGGCCGACTTCGAGCGCATGCTGGAGAGCTTCCCCTTCCTGCGCGGGCGGCTTTCCACCCCCGGCGGCAAGCTCTCGGGCGGCGAGCAGCAGCAACTCGTCATTGCCCGCGCGCTGATGACGAGCCCCCGGCTCATCCTGCTGGACGAGCCTTCCCTCGGACTCGCGCCCATGGTGGTGGACACCGTGTACGAGATCCTGAAGGGGCTGCGCGACGAGGGCATCACCCTGCTGGTGGTCGAGCAGAGCACCCACCGGGCGCTGGAGAACGGCGATCGCATCTACATCATCCGTTCGGGCCAGATCGAGCTGGAAGGCAACTGCAGCGAGCTCACCGACGAGCGTGTCGAGCAGGCCTATTTCGGCTTCGGCGAAGCGGACGCCGAGGCGGATGGCCGTACCCGATTCTGAGCGCCTGGCCGACCCGCGCACAACGCAGACAGGAGAGAAATCGGTGGGCTACCACGAGCGATTTATCGAGAAGGGATCGGGGCCGGCAGTGGTCTTCAGCCACGGGACGCTGATGGACGCGACGATGTTCGCCCCCCAGCTCGATCATTTGGCCCGGCGGGGCTATCGGGCCATCGCCTATAACAGCCGCACGCTCACCGGCGAGCCGGCCGCGCATACGCTGGCCGATCTGGTCGAGGATTGCCGCGCGCTCCTGGACGATTTGGGCATTCAGCGGTGCGCTCTCGCGGGCATGTCCGTCGGCGGCTTCATAGCCCTCGAATTCGCCCTCGCCTACCCGGAGCGGCTATGCGGGCTCATCGTCATCGCCGGCACCTCGAAAGACTACACGCCCGAGGAGCGCGAGGCGTACCATCGCCAGTTCGACAAGCTGGAGGTGGATGGCATGGTGCCCCGGGACTTCGCCGAGTGGGTGGCGCCCTTCTGCTTCGGCGAGACGACGCTCAAGCGCAACCCGGCGCTCGTGGAGCACTGGGTCGACCGTTGGGCGACGACGATGCCGGCGCGCGCGGTCCACTTTCAGGGCGGCTCGTGGCTCGACAAGAAAGACATCACTGAACGCCTGGCGGCAGTGCGTCTCCCGGCCCTCGCGGTGCACGGCGAGGAGGACGTGCCGCTCCCCATCGAGCGAGCGCAGGCGATGGCGGACGCCCTGCCCGACGCGACCTTCGTGCCCGTGACGCGCGCCGGCCATTCCGTCAATCTGGAGCAGCCTGCGGTGGTGAATGCGGCCATCGCGCGCTTTCTCGGCAACCTCGATTTCTCGTGACAGCGCACCCGGCGATCATGTGAAGATCGTCACGCCTCTACGACGAAAGGACCACCGACCATGACAGACACTGCCTTCCTCGTCCTGCACTTCCAGAACGGCGTCGCCCATCCCGACGGCGTCTGGGGCAAGTACCTATTCCCGCAAGTGGAGAAGAACGGCTCGGTCGGCAATGCCCGGCGTGCGCTCGACGCAGCCCGGCAGCGCGGCATGCTGGTGATCTACGTGAACATCGCCTGGCGGCCCGGCTTTCCCGAGCTGCCGGACAACACCTGCGGGCTGCTCAAGGAGGCCAAGGACAACGACGAGTGCCTCGTCGGCTCGTGGGGCGCCGACGTGATCGACGAGCTCAAGCCGGAAGGCAACGAGATCATCGTCATCAACTTCGGCTCGGACAGCTTCGAGGGAACCGACCTCGACCTGATTCTCAGAAACCGGGGGGTCAAGAACCTCTACGTCGTCGGCCAGTGCATCGAGCACGTCGTGGCGACCACGGTGAAGCGCGCCGTCAACATGGGTTATAGCGCCGCAATCCTGAAGGACTGCACGAG
>JAPOPO010000516.1 GCA_026712885.1 Rhodospirillales bacterium
CGCCCGGGTCAGGTTGCGCACGAGGCGCGCGCTCGCCTCGCGCACGTCGTCGATCTTGCCCGCGAGATAGGAATCCTCCATCCCGGCGAAGGCCTGCGCGATCTCCGAGAGCTGCACCTGGACCGCCGCCTCGGCGTTGATATGCGCATCCCGAATGCGCATCTCGACGCCACGCACGAGCCGGGAGCCCGAGAGCATCAGGAGGTGCGCATCGAGTAGGTGGCGAAGCTGGCCTGCCACCTCCTCCGGCAGCGCCTCGGCCTGGGCCTGCAGCTGGCGGATCTGCGCTGCGGAGAGCGCGACGGCGTCGTGGAAGCGCGCGATCTCGGCTTCCACAGCGTCGTCTTCGACGCGGTATTCGGGCACGTCGATAAGGCCGCGCTCGACCACGTGTGCGGGCCCCACCGCAATACCGGCGGAGACGCCGAGGCCGCTGAAGCGCCGTTCGGGCCGATCCGCCAGCTCAACGGCCTGAGCCCACGCGGCGGCGGTGCTTCCCTCAGTCTTCATCGAAGCCGCCGTCCACAAGCGCCGTGAGCGCCGCCAGCGCAGTCGCTGCGTCGCTGCCCGCGGTCTCGATCTCGATCTCGGTGCCGGGCCCCGCCGCCAGCATCATCAGCCCCAGGATCGAGAGGCCCGAGACCCGCGTGCCGTTGCATGAGACGGCGACGTCGGCATTGAACTGCGAGGCGGTCTTGACGAAGTTGGCAGCAGCCCGCGCGTGCAGGCCACGCCGGTTGGCGATCAGGCAAGTGCGGCGGTGGCTTCCTGCGCCGGGCTCGGTCGCCGCCTCGTTCACGCCTCGTCACCCTCGAGCAGCCGGCCTGCGACATGGATATAGGTGCGCCCGGCCTCCTGCGCGGCGGCCACTGCGCTCCGAAGATCGCTGCTCGAGCGCACGCTCGAGAGCTTGATTAGCATCGGCAGGTTCACGCCGGCGATGACCTCGACATTCGCGCTCTCCATCACCGAGATGGCCAAGTTGGAGGGGGTTCCGCCGAACATGTCGGTGAGCACGATGACTCCGTCGCCCCCGTCCGTGGCGCCGATTGCGTCGAGTATCTCCTGGCGGCGCTGCTCCATGTCGTCGTCGGGGCCGATGCAGATGGCGCGCGTCTGGGATTGCGGCCCGACGACGTGCTCGGTCGCCGCGACGAACTCCTCGGCGAGCCGCCCGTGGGTCACGAGAACGAGTCCGATCATCGGCTCATCCATTCGCTTGCATTGCGGGCGCCGCGGGCTCGGTATCTAAGTCGCGGTGGCGCACCGTGACCTGCCAGCGCCCGCCGCCTAACGCCTCGGCCAAGTGCTCCGCCGCGGCGACGGAGCGGTGCCGCCCGCCCGTGCACCCGAGGGCGATGGTGAGGTAAGAGCGCCCGTCGCGCTCGAAGGCCGGCAAAAGAGGCGTGAGCATCGCGATCATGCCGTCGAAGAAGGGGCCGTAGGTCGGGTCGTTCCGCACATGGCGTGCGACCTCCGGCTCGCGCCCGGTGAGCGGCCTGAGCGTCGGCTCGTGGTGCGGATTGGAGAGGAAGCGGACATCGAAAACGAAGTCGGCGTCCGGCGGCACGCCGCGGCCGTAGGCGAAGGAGAGCACGAAGATCACAGGCGCCCGCTTGGACTCCGACTCAAAGCGCGCAGCAATGATGTCGCGCAGGTCGCGGACGGAAAGTCGGCTCGTGTTGAGGGTGATATCCGCACGGTCGCGGACCCAGCCGAGCAGTGCGCGCTCGCGCTCGATGCCCTCAACGACCGGCCGGTCGTGCGCCAGTGGGTGCGGACGGCGGGTCTCGCTGAAGCGTCGGCGCAACACCTCGGTTTCGCAGTCGAAGAAGAGCAGCGCAATCTCATCGGGCCCTTCGGCGCTGAGCAGCGGCCCGAGATAGCGCTCGATGTCTCCGGGATCGAACCCCCTCGTGCGTGAATCGATGCCGAGTGCGAGCGGTCCCGGCTGCCCGTTCTCGCCCCGCGCCTGGATCAGCTCCGAGAGCAGCGAGAGGGGCAGGTTGTCGATTGCCTCGTAGCCGAGGTCCTCCAGGATCTTGAGCGCCGTCGACTTGCCGGCGCCGGACATTCCGGTCACCAGCACCAGAGTGCGGCTTGCGGAGGGATCGGCATTCATCGTCCGACCGCGCGGGTGGCCTGTGAGCCCCGGTCGGCGGCAACGGCGCGCGAGAGCGCGAGCCTCACCTTCGCCGGCGCCGAGGCCTCGAACGGTGCAAGCACCATATGCGCGACCCGATGGCCGCAGAGCTCGGCGGTCGCGGTCTTCGGCATGCGCTCGACCTTCTCGGGCTGGACCAGGTCGACCACGAGGTGGACCGGGCATTGGGATAGGAATTCCATCGAGACGATCCCGATCCCCCGCACTTCGAGCAGCCCTGCGATACGTGCCGGCGGCGCCGCAAACAGCATCTCTCCGCCACTCGTCAATTCGACTTGATCGTCCGCGACGAGCGTCGCTCCGCCTTCGATCAGGCGTAGAGCGAGGTCGGACTTGCCGGCGCCCGGGGCGCCGCGCAGCAGCACGCCCTTGCCCTTCAGGGCGACGCAGCTCGCATGGACCAGAACCATGGGGCGACCGTGCGGCCCGGCGCGGCAACTGTCAATCGGCCGGGCGCTCACGCCTGCAACGTGTCGGTCGCACCGGTGAGGACGGCATAGAGAGCCTCCGCGTTGTCGGCGCCGCGCAAGCGCGCACACACGCGGTGGTCCCGCAGCAGGCGCGAGACCAGCGCCAGCGCCTTCAGATGATCCGATCCCGCAGAGTCCGGCGCGAGCAACAAGAAGATGAGGTCCACCGGCTTCCCGTCCACCGCGTCGTAATCGATGGGCTCGCGCAAGCGGGCGAACACCGCCGAAATATGCGTGAGGCCGGCGAGCTTGCCGTGCGGAATTGCAACGCCTGCGCCGACTCCCGTCGAGCCCAGGCGCTCGCGCGCGAGTAGCAGGTCGAGGACCGCGCGCTCCTCCTGCTCCGTTTGCGCGGCGGCGATTGCGGAAAGCTCCTGCAGGGCCTGCTTCTTGCTGCCCGCCCTCACGTCGTCCAGGACGCCGCTCAATGACAAGAGGTCCGCGATCTCCATATCCGGCCGCTCTGTTGGTTGCCGTAGAAGGCAGCGCTTGGATGCAGGTGGTGGCGGCCGACGCCCGGCCGCTGCGCCGCTCAGTCGGCTGACTGCAAAGACGGTTCGGCCCCTTCCGCAGACTTCGCGCCGCGCGGGGACTTGTGGTGGTCACGCAGCTTGCGCTTGTGCCGGCGCATGCGCTTCTCCAGCCGCTCGGCGGCGATGCTGAAGCTCGCCGTCATGTCGGCGGCGGCCGCGTGGCTCTGGAACCTGATGCCGTGGCCGACATGGATCATAAGGTCGGTCTCGATCATCTGCGCCACCTTGGCGAACACCGCCTGCGCGTCGATGGCGGTGGAAAAGAACTTCCCCGCCGACGACTCGAGGCGGCGCGTAACCTGTTCCCGGAAGCTTTCGTTGACGCTGACGTGCCGGCCCGTGATGGCGATTTGCATGACTACCCCCGCAGTCTCGCTGCAAGGTTGATTATAGGCGAGGTGGGCCCAGGGCGGGAAGCGTGGCCGGTAATCCTGCCGCATCCGGCAGAGTGCCGGTGCCGCCGGGAAGAATTGAACTTCCGACCCCTCCCTTACCAAGGGAGTGCTCTACCCCTGAGCTACGGCGGCGAGGGCGCGACAGTGCCACAGCGCAGGCCGCCCGGCAACGGAGAGCGGCACCCGTGCCGCGAGCCGCATGTAACCGCGGGATGTTGGGCCTTAGATGGACCGGCTCGCGCAGCGGGCCGGAGCGCGCGACCGCGCGCCGCGCCGAATGGCGCGTAGCCAGACGAGCGTAGCGAGCGCCCGGCGCCTGCGGGAAATGAAATAAGTAGTGGGGGCCTTGACCAAAGGCGCGACGCGACTATATTGCGCTGCAGCATGATGCTGCGCTGCAACATAACGGGTCGTCGTGGGACAGCGCGCATCGCCAGGAACAACCGCGAACCGATAGGGTGAAAACCATGACCACCAAGACCGACACTACCAGCAAGGCTGCCGCCGCCAACTCCAAGACTGCCTGGAACGGCGCATACTCCTTCGACACCATGGCCGATGAGGGCCGTGCGAGCCTCGACAGCTTCGTCCAGGCCTCGGCTGTCGCGGCGAAGGGCTATGGCGCCATCGGCAGCGCTTGGTTCGATTTCGCCAAGGAGACGATGGCCGCTCAGGCCGTTGCTGCCGAGGCGCTGATGGGTGCGCGCAGCTGGGCCGAGCTCACCGACGCCCAGACCGGCGCCGCAAAAGGCACCTTCGAGCGCACGATGGCCGCCAGCAACCGCATTGCGGACATGACCGTCAAGACCGCCGGCGACGCGATGGAGCCGATCCGCGTGCGCGCCGAGGATCTGGTCGAGCGCTACGGCAAGCCCGCCGTCTAACGGCGCCCGACACCCGTTACCAAGGGCCCGGAGCCACACGGTTCCGGGCCCTTCTCTTGTGGCCCCGGCGTCGGGTTGATGAGGGCGCCGCCAGGCGCCACCGCGTCGATGACGCAGCGCTCGCCGACGACCGAGACGCGGCCTTGGGCGATGAGTCGCACGGCGAGCGGCAGGCAGCGATGCTCCTCCCGCAGCACGCGGGCCGCGAGGGTCCCCGCCGTGTCGTCATCGAGGACCGGCACCGCCGCCTGAACGATGATCGGCCCGTTGTCCACCTCGGGCCGCACAAAGTGGACCGTGCAACCGGCAAAGCGAACCCCGGCTTCAATGGCCCTGGCGTGCGTATTGAGCCCCTTGAATGCGGGCAGCAGCGAGGGATGGATATTGATCAGCCGGTCGCGCCAGTGCTCGACGAACTCTGCGGTGAGCACGCGCATGAAGCCGGCGAGACAGACCAACTCGACACCACTCGACTCAAGCGTCTCGGACAACGCCTGCTCGAAGGCCGCGCGGGAGTCATATCCCCTGTGGTCGATCACCCCATGGGGCAGGCCCCCGCGTTCGGCCCGCGTGACCCCGTAGGCATCGGCCCTGTTGGAGAGCACCAGCGCGATCTCGCTCTCGGCATCGGCACGGGCGCAATTGTCGATAAGGGCCTGAAGATTGGTCCCGCTGCCCGAAATCAGGACTCCCACCTTGAGCCGCGCCATATGGTCTCCCGCCGTTTTCCGGCCGCTGCCAGTCGCTTGGGTGCGGACGCCATGATACCCTGCCATCCGGGTTTCGGTCGCCGCCGGCCGCAAGACGTGACGTCAGTGAGTAATCCGAGCTCAACCATGTGTGGACCAGCTCGCGCCGCGCTGATAGGCGCGCTGGTGCTGCTCCTCGCCTGCGGCACGGCGCGCGCCAATTCGGTGTTCACCGTGGCGCACGTTCCCGTCGACGCCGAGGCCGCATCGGCGGCGGAGGCGCGGGAGCTCGCCATCGCCCCCCGGCAGCGCGCCGCGCCGGGAACCCTTCTGCGCCGCCCTAACC
>JAPOPO010000342.1 GCA_026712885.1 Rhodospirillales bacterium
GCTGACCCACGGCGAGACCT
This sequence comes from Rhodospirillales bacterium, assembly GCA_026712885.1. Taxonomy (GTDB): domain Bacteria; phylum Pseudomonadota; class Alphaproteobacteria; order UBA828; family UBA828; genus WTGU01. The sequence continues at coordinate 21 of JAPOPO010000342.1, forward strand.
CCGCCACCCTGATGGCGGCAGTCACCGCCGAGCTCGGCGGTGCGCCCGGCGTGGTGGTGACGGGCGTGGGGCCGGGCGCGGCCAGCGCCGTCAACGGCATCGCCTACGCCGCGCTGGAGCGTGCGCCGGTGCTGCTCGTCACCGATGCCTTGGCGGAGGCGGCGCCGGGCCACCACGCGCTGCACCAGCGCTTCGATCAGCGCGCCCTCTTCGCGCCCCTGGTCAAGGGTTATGACAGGCCCGAGCCGGGCGACGGGCCGAAGGGGATCGACAGACTGCTCGACACGGCCCTGGCCCACCCGGCGGGGCCGGTGCAGCTCGACCTCACGACGGCGGCGGCCACCGCGCCCGCCACGAGCCCCGCCGCGCCCGAAGCCAAGAGGCGGAAGGCGGCGAAGAAGGCCGCCAAGACCTTCGACCTCGTCGCGCTGGCCGAGGCGCGCGGGTTGCTCGCCAAGGCCCAGCGCCCGCTCGTCGTCGCCGGCATGGAGGCGCGGTCGCGCGGGGCGAGCGCGGCGCTCAGGGTGCTGGTGCAGTCGCTCGGCTGCCCGGTGATGACTACTTACAAGGCCAAGGGCACCGTCGCTGACACCGACCCGCTGGCGGTCGGCTGCTTCACGGGGGCCTCGGCCGATGCGCGCTGCCTCGATAAGGCCGACCTGCTGATCTTCTTCGGCCTCGACCCGGTGGAGCTGCTCCCCGGCCGCTGGCGCTTCGAAGGGCCGATCCTCGCGCTCTCGGCCCACGACGGCTACGACTATCCGGCGGCGCCGACGGCGGTGCTGACCGGCGCCCTGGACCGCTCCGCCGTGGCGCTCATGGAGGACGCGCAGCAGGCGGACTGGTCCGAACTCGAGATCGCCGCACTGCGCAGCCGGCTTCGCGCGGGCTTCGCCATGACCGGCATGGGCCAGCGTACGGCTGAGGACGTGGTGAGCGCGGTCCGCCACGCGGCGCCCGTGCGGGCGCGGCTCACCGTCGATTCCGGCGCGCACATGTTCTCGGCCATGGGCCTCTGGCAGGCGGACGAGCCCAACGACGTGCTGAAGTCGAACGGGCTTTCCACCATGGGCTTTGCCCTGCCTGCGGCCATCGCCGCAGCGCTGGAGGAGCCGACGCGCCCGGTGATCGCCATGACCGGCGACGGCGGCCTGCACATGTGCCTAGCGGAGCTTGCGACGGCCGCCCGCTTCGGCTGCCGGATCGCGGTCGTGGTGTTCAACGATGCCGCTCTCTCACTCATCGACATCAAGCAGCAGCGCCAGCAGCGGGAATGCCGGGGGGTGCGCTTCGGCGAAATGGACCACGCCCAGGTCGCGGAGGGTCTTGGCTGCCGGGGCTGGCGCGTGGGCGCCACCGATGCCCTGACGCCGGCACTGACGGAAGCATTCGCGCATTCCGGGCCGGCGCTGATCGACGTGACGGTCGATCCTAACGCCTACAATGCGCAATATGAGGCGTTGCGCGGCTGAGCGGCGCGAAAGGGAGCGGCCATGCCGGACCAGGCGATGTCGGACGCAGACGCGGTGCTCGCCGCAAACCAGGAGTTCTACCGAGCCTTCGCAGCCCGCGACCTCGCGGCGATGGATGCGATCTGGGCGAAGGAGGCGCCAGTCGCGTGCATTCACCCTGGCTGGGACGCGCTGGTCGGGCGCGAGGCGGTGATGGAGAGCTGGGCCGCGATCCTGGGTGGACCGGGCGCGCCGCAGATCCGCTGCGACGCCCCGCGGGCGTTCGTCCTCGGCCCGAGCGCTTTCGTGATCTGCCGCGAGGTCCTGGAGCAACAGGGCTGGCTGATCGCCACCAACGTCTTCGCCCGCGAAGAGGGCGGCTGGCGCATGGTCCACCACCAGGCCGGTCCGGCCGCCCAGCCCCAGCCCGCACCCGCGACGCCCACGAGCGAGCGCCCGCCGGGACCGCTGCACTGATCCGCAACGCGGCGTTCTGGCGAGCGCCTCTCTGGTGTATCGTGCCGCCATGACCCTGAATACGCCGAGCCCGACCTTCCCCGCCATCGCGCTACCGCAGTTCGAGAACGAGCGGCTGCCGCCGGTGATGCCGGTGGCGCTGCGCCATCCCGACGTGCCGGCGCTCCCCGATGTCGCCGCCGCCACGCACGCGGCTCTCGATGAGTCGCGGCAGCTCAACGCGCTCGCGGCAGGCTCCCGCGTCGCGATCACCTGCGGCAGCCGGGGCATCAGGAGCAAGCCCGCCGTGGTCAAGGCGGCGGTCGCCTGGCTCAAGGAGCGCGGGCTTGCGCCCTTCATCGTGCCCGCGATGGGCAGCCACGGCGGCGCCGTCGCCTCGGGCCAGATAACGCTGCTCGCCGAACTCGGTTTCACCGAGGAGGCCATGGGCTGCCCCATCGAGGCCAGCATGGAAGTGGTCCGGCTGGGGGAGACGAGCGCGGGCGTCGCGGTCCACTTCGACCGTCGCGCCTTCGAGGCCGATGCGGTGCTGGTGGTGGGCCGGGTCAAGTCGCACACCTCCTTCGACCGGGAGGTCGAAAGCGGCCTCACCAAGATGACAGCCATTGGCCTCGGCAAGGCTGAGGGCGCGCGCTTCGTGCACCGCCTCGGCGTGCGCGGCTACATGGAGGTGCTGCCCGAATGGGCGGCCATCGCCATCCGCGAGGCCCCGATCGCCTTCGGAATCGCTATCGTCGAGAATGCGGCGCGCGAGGCCGCGATTATCGAGGGCGCTGAGCCGGAGGACTTTTACGAAACCGACGCCCACCTGCTGAAGACGGCCAAGGGCTGCGTCCCCAAGCTGCCCTTCGAGCAAATCGACGTGCTCGCGGTGGAAACGCTCGGCAAGAACATCTCCGGTACCGGCATGGACCCGGCCGTCACCGCGCGCTTCGACATCCGCGGGCGCCCGAACCCGCCGGCGCCAGTGATTACCAAACTGGTGGTGCTGGGGCTGACGCCCGAGACCCACGGCAACGGCCTCGGCATCGGGAATGCCGACTACACGACCAAGGAGGTCGCCGACAGCCTCGACCTCTACGCCATGTACATGAACGCCTGCACGGCGACCTTCACCGAACGGGTGCGCATCCCGGCCGTGCTCGCAACCGACAAGGCGGCGCTGCAGGCCGCAGTCGGCACCTCCTGGCATCTGGACGGCGCAGACGCGCGGCTCTGCCTGATCCGCTCGACTCTGCATCTCGACACGATGCTGGTCTCGCCGCCGCTGGCTGCGGAGCTAAACGGGACGGGCGAAGTGCTGGGCGAGGCCGAGCCGCTCCGCTTCGACGATGAGGGCCGCTTGCTCACCCGCTGCCCGCTGTGAGGGCATCGTGCGCGGCGGCATAGTCATCGCGCTGGCCATGGCCGGGGTGCTGGCCGCCTGCATGCCGAGAGGCAAGCCGCTGACCCCGGAAGAGGCCCGGGTCGTGCAAACGAACCTGGTCCAGATGGAAGCGCAGGTGACCCAGCGGCTGCGGGACACCCTGGAGGCGCGCGGCATCCACCCGGCCACCGCCGAGGAGGTCGTCGCCCGGCTTAGGGGCAACACCACCTCCATGTCGGGCGGGGGCGGCACCTTCGTGACCCACTATCTCCCCGACGGAACGATCAAGGTCCAGCTTACGACCATGAAGGGAGAATACCGCTCGGACGGCACGTGGACCGTGGACGAGGA
>JAPOPO010000405.1 GCA_026712885.1 Rhodospirillales bacterium
AGTATTCGTTCCACGAAAAGATCCAGCACAACATGGCGACCGCGATCATGCCGGGCCCCACCAGCGGCAGCGTGATCGTGAAGAACACCTTGAACGGCTTTTGGCCGTCCAAGTAGGCGGCCTCCTCCAGCTCGCGCGGCACGTCGCGGGAGAAGACCATCATCAGCCCCACCCCGAGCGGCATGGTGAAGACCCGATAGAGGATGATCAGAGCCATGTGCGTGTCGGTGGTGCCGAACAGCTCCTCGAAGAGGAAGAACATCGGCAGCAGGACCGCCACCGGCGGGAACATCCGGTTCGACAGTATCCACATCGCCACGTTCTCGCCGCCCGACTGGCGGGGCAAGCGCGCCAGCGCGTAGCCCGCCAGCGTGCCGAAGAAGAGCGAGAGGATCGTGTTGCTGGTTGCGATGATGAAGCTGTCGATCAGCGACTTGAAGTTGCCGGGCTCGTTCCAGATCGCCACGTAGTTCTCGAACACGAACACTTCCGGCCAGAACGTGGGCGCGATCCGGTTGACCTCCGCCACGTCCTTCAGCGAGGTGATGATCTGGAAGTAGAAGGGAAACATGATCAGCACCAGCCACACGCCGAGGAAGATCAGCAGCAGCAGCCGTACCAGCTTGTAGTTTTTCCGGCTCATACCGGCGGCCTCAGGCGATCGCCTGCGCGCGCAGCACGCGCTTGAGATAGCGCAGGAAGAGCGTGATCAGGATGATGGCGAAGAGAAAGATGATCCACGCGTAGGCCGCGGCCTCGCCGATCTCGAACTCGCGCACGCCCCGCTGATAGGCAATGTAGGCGGGCAATTCCGACGACTGCGCCGGCCCGCCCGAGGTCATGACGTAGACCTTGTCCACGAACTTGTACGCATCCATGAAGCGGATGATGAAGGCGATGGCGATAACCTCCTTCAGCATCGGCAGCGTGATGCGCCGGAGCGTGAGGAAGGGCGAGGCACCGTCCACCCGCGCTGCTTCGTAGATGGAGGGCGGCAAGCCCAACCGGCCGCTGAAGACGATCAGGAACGGCAGCGAGGTCCATTCCCATATGTCGGCGATGGTGATGGTCCAGAGCGAGACACCGATCTGGAACCACTCGATATGCGCCTGGATCAGGCCGATATCGAGCAGCGCCTGGTTGATCGCGCCGTTCGACGGGTTGAAGAGGAAGCGCCACAGCACGCCCACGATGGATGGCGGCAGCATCATGGGCATCACGAGGATGACCAGGATCACCAGTCTGGCCGCGTTGTTGCGCACGCAGTGGTGCAGGATGAGCGCAAGCGCGGTGCCGATCACCACCTGAAGCACGGCACCGAAGAAGAGATACTGGATCAGGTGAATCACCGAGCCGTGGAAGCGGTCGGAGGTCAGCACCCGCTCGAAGTTGGCAAAGCCGACCAGCCCGTAGTCGCCCTTGAACAGGCTCACCATGTTGATGTCGTGAAAGGCGTAATACGCCATCTGCACGGTGGGATAGGCGACTATGAAGAGCAGCACCGCGATGGGCACGCCGACCATCACCCGCGGCACCCAGCGGTTGACGATCAGCGAGCGCGCGCTGCCGCGCTTCTTCTTGAACCATTCGGGAAGCTCGTCGTCCCGCCAGTGGCGGATCGTCGCGGCCGACACCGTGTAGTCGGTGCCGCTCCGCGTCGGCCCCTCGCCCGTGCTTACGGCCACGCGTCAGAACCTGGTTGGGATGTCCGCAGAGACGAGTGGGCTGGGGTCGACGCTGCCCCGCGCGCAAGGCCGCGGGCGCGTGCCCGATGACGCGACCGTCGCCGGCCGATACCGGTAAGTCACATCCCCTCCATCGTCCGCAGCCGGCCGGCCGCGTCGCTCTCCTCGCAGCCAGTACTTGACGCGCCCATCCGGGGGAGTCAAGCGAGGCAGGCTACGCTGCCACCGATCTGGGTAAGGTTGGCGAATTCGCTCTCTTCCAGAGCCCAGTCCTGCCTGCCGGGCTTAGCAAATTAGGTTAGGTTCCGCCGCCATGACCAAGGGAGTCGCCGTCGCGCCCGAGCGGCCCGCCAGCCGGGCCATGTCGTTCGAGCGCCACCTGATTCGGACCGCCCGGTTCGCCGGCCCGGTGATCCTCGCGCGCGCGGGCCTGCTGGTGATGGTCGCGATCGATTCCGCCATGCTGGGCCACTACGGCACCGCCTCCCTCGCCTACTACGCGGCGGCGAACGCCGCGCAGGTGGTGATGATCTTGATCGGCGTGGGCCTCCTGCAGGGTACGGTGATCGTCGTCTCCCAGGCGCACGGCGCGCATGACCACGCCGCCTGCGGCGCTTACTGGCGCGTCAGCTTCGTCCACGGTGCGGTCCTCGGCGTCGTCATGGGCCTCATCTGCCTGCTCGGCCGCTACACCCTCGACGCGACCGGCCAGTCGGCCGAAGTCGTCAGTGGCGGAGGCCGCGTGCTCGACATGATCGCCTGGGGCTCGCCGCCCCTGATGATGTGGGTGGTGTGCACGCACTTCCTGGAAGGTCTCAGCCGGCCGATCCCCGGCATGCTGGTCATGTTCGGCGCGGTGCTGCTCAACGCACTGCTCAACTGGATCCTCATCTTCGGCAACCTGGGCGGCCCGGAGATGGGGGCGGAGGGCGCTGCCATCGCGACCTCGCTCGTGCGCTGGGTCATGTTCGGGGCGCTGCTGATCGTCGTGCTCCGCCAGCCCGATGCCCGCGCGCTCGGCATCCACCGGCCCGCTGCCGACTTCTGGGCGATCTCGAAGCGGCTCAGGCGCCTGGGTTATCCGCTCGGCGCCGCGCGGGGGCTCGAGACTGCGGCGTTCGCCGCGCTGGTCATGTTCGCGGGCCATCTCGGCACGGTGCCGCTTGCCGCCTATCAGATCGGCTACAACTTGATCGGGCTCGTCTTTATGGTCGCCATCGGCACCGCAGGCGCGAGCATGGTCCGGGTGGGCAACGCGGTCGGCCGGCGCAACGCCACCGATATCGTGCGCGCCGGCTGGGCCGGTGTCCTGCTCATCGCCTTCCTGATGGCCTGTTTCGCCGGCCCCTTCCTCGGCCTCGGCATGCCATTGGCGAAGCTCTACACCGACGATCCCGCGGTGCTGCCGCTTGCCGCCTCGCTCATCGGCATTTGCGGTATCATCCTCGTGTTCGACGGCATGCAGGCGGTGCTGATGGGTGCGCTGCGCGGCGTCGCCGACGTATGGGTGCCGCCGGGCCTTCAGCTCATTGCCTGGTGGTTCATCACGGTGCCCATCGGCTACGTGCTGGCCTTCGTGTTGGAAATCGGCGTCGACGGCCTGATGTGGGGCATACTGGCGGGCGCGCTCAGCGCCGCCATGCTCCTCTCGGGGCGCTTCCTCGCCGTCGCCCGGCGACCGATCGCCCGCTACTGACGCGACCGGCTGATCCGGCGCCCCAAAATCGCCACAGTGAGGCCATACTTGGGGGCGGCCGCAGGAGGAGGAGGGATACGGTGCCTGCGACCATCGCGCTCGTCGACGACGACCAGCACCTGCTCACCTCGGTCACCATGGCGCTCGAGGCCGAGGGCTTCGTCGTCCGGCCCCACAGCGACCCGGTGAAGGCACTGCAGGACCTGCTCAGCAAGCCGGTCGACCTCGCGGTCCTCGACATCAAGATGCCGCAGATGGACGGCCTGGAGCTGCTCGCTCGGCTGCGCGAGCACTCGTCGCTCCCCGTGGTGTTCCTGACCTCGAAGGACGCCGAGGACGACCAGCTCTACGGCCTCAGCCAGGGCGCGGACGATTACATTACCAAGCCCTTCTCGGTTCGCCTGCTCGTTGGGCGCATCCGGGCGATCCTGCGGCGCGCCGATCCGGCCAGCAGTGCCGAGGGGTCGCACGCGCTCATGGTTCGGGGTGCGCTGGTGCTGGATGAGGACCGCCATCTCTGCACCTGGCAGGGCAAGGCCCTCGCCCTTACGGTGACCGAATTCCTGCTCCTGAAGGCGCTGGCCCAGCGCCCCGGCCACGTGAAGAGCAGGAACCAGTTGATGGATGCCGCCTACGGCGACCAGATCTATGTCGAGGACCGCACCATCGACAGCCACGTCAAGCGCATCCGAAAGAAATTCAGGGTCATCGATCCGGCCTTCTCGCAGATCGAGACGCTCTATGGTGTCGGCTACCGATACAACGCGCCCTGATCCGGCCGAAGACGATCTGAAGGCACCGCCGGCCGCTCCCCAGGCGAAGGTCAGGCGCGGCTTCCGGCCGCGTTTTTCCTTTCCTCTCACGGCCCGGATCCTCGCCATCAACGTCATGGCGCTGGGGGTGCTGGTCGCGGGCTTCTTCTATCTGGACCAGCTCCAGCGCGACCTGATGGAGGGCAGGCTGGACGCGATCGCGCGCGAAGCCACCCTGCTGGCCGCTGCGCTCGGCGAGAGCGCGTTGGACACCGCCGACCCCTCGGAGGCGGGCCTCGACCCCACCGCCGCGGCGACCCTCATCCACCGCCTGAACCTGCCGGTCGATACACGCGCGCTGCTCTTCAACGCCGACGGAACCCTCGCCGTCGATTCGTGGCAGCTGCCGATGGCTCCGGTGCAGACGGCCGAATTGCCGCCCCCGGAGGAAGGCCGCGGCGTCTTCGGCCGGGCTGCGGACGCGGCATACGAGTGGATCACCGTGCGCTTGCCGCCGCGCACCACGGTGCCTCTCTATCTCGAGCCGATCGAGCCGCAGGCGGCCGACTACCCGATGGTGCTGAGCGCACTGCAAGGCACCGCCGGGCGCGCCATGCAGAGAACGCAGGACGCCCGGCTGGTTGCGGTCGTGTCCGCGCCGATCCAGCCTTTCCGCCGGGTGCAGGGCGCCCTGCTCCTGGTCGCCGACGCGAACGACGTCCTGGAAAGCGTCCGCAACGCCCGCTTCACTATCCTCCAGGCGTTCTGCATCGCGCTCGGGATCACGATCCTCCTCAGCCTCTTCTTCGCGGGCACGATCACCCGGCCGGTTCGTCGCCTCGCCCGTGCGGCGGAGCGGGTGCGCGCCGGCGGCGGGCGCAAGGTGGTGATCCCCGACTTCACGGCGCGCAACGACGAGATCGGGCGTCTCTCCGGCGCGCTGCGGGACATGACCGACGCCCGCTGGGGGCGCATGGACGCGATCG
>JAPOPO010000061.1 GCA_026712885.1 Rhodospirillales bacterium
AGATGCCGCCGCTGGTGCCCTCACCCAAGTTCCGCCTGGGCCAGATGCTCTTCTTCGACCCCATCCTCAGCGGCACGCGGGACGTCGCCTGCGCCACCTGCCACCTGCCGGGGCGCGGCACGTCCGACGGGGTGGCGCTGTCCTTGGGCGTGCGCGCCGTTGGCCTCGCGGAGGAGCGCCGCGCGCTCGACACCGAGCGAGTGCACCCGCGCAACACCATGGACATCTGGAACCGCGGGCATGAGAGCGTGCGCAACATGTTCTGGGACGGGCGGGTGAGCGAGATCGAGGCGCCGGTGAGCCGCTTTCAGACCCCGATGATGGACTACCTGCCGGACGGGATCGAGAGCGTGCTGGCGGCCCAGGCTCTGTTTCCGCTTGCGGGTGACGAGGAGATGCTGGGCCTGCCTGGCGATCGCTCGGTGCCCGACCTCCCCGGTGGCCACGGCGACAAGGCCAACGAGATCGCGCTCGCGGCGGCGGGCCTGGATGAGGACGAGCCCGAGCGCTTCGTCGCGGTTCACGACGCGCTGATGCGCCGGCTCCTGGGCCAGGCCGGCACGCCGCTCGCCGACTGGCAGATCGCCTACCGCCGGCTCATCGCTGCGGCCTTTCCCGAGACCCTGCTGGGCGCCGTCACCATGGGCGATCTCGCGAATGCCATCGGCCATTTCCAGGAACTCGCCTTCGTCACGCGCGAGACGCCGTGGGACCGCTATCTCGCCGGTGAGAGGGGCGCGATCGACACGGAGGCGAAGCAGGGCGCGCTGCTCTTCTACGGCAAGGCCCGCTGCGTCGCCTGCCACAGCGGCCCGCTCTTGAGCGACTTCCAGTTTCACTCCCTCGCCGTGCCCCAGATTGGCCCCGGCATCGATGAGACCGGCGACGACCGCGGCCGCTTCGAGGCGACGCGAATTCCCCGGCAGCGCTACCAGTTCCGCACGCCGCCGCTCCGCAATGTCACGCTGACCGCGCCCTATTTCCATAGCGGTGCGGTGGCGAGCCTAGCAGATGCCATCGCCCTGCACCTCGCTCCACCCGCTGCGTCGCCGCATGAGTCTGCCGCCGAGGCGGCGCGGCGCGCGAGCTTCTCCCCCATGCTCAAGCGGGGCGTTGCGCTCAGCGAGGATGAGCGCACGAGTCTTCTCGCCTTCCTCCTCAGCCTGGAGGACGATCAGGCCGATAGCCGCGCGCTCATCGTCCCCGACAGCGTGCCGAGCGGCCTGCCTGTGCCGGCGCTGGACACCGATGGCTGAATGGCGTATCGGCTTCTGTAACCGGTTACATAGGATATGTGTTATCCTTTCGCCGGGTGAATCGATACATTCGCTGCCCGCGTTGAATGGAACAGGCTGACGTTGAGGAAATCGCGTGTTCGCCAGTAACCCCTTCGCCGTGCTTTCGGAGTCCATACCGTCCTCCGCGATACAGGCCTACGTCGGCGTCATGATCGCGCTGGTCGTGGGCGGCACCCTGTTCGACGTCTGGCACAAGGGGAGCGCCACCTACTTCTTCGCTAGCTGGCGGAACTCGCGGGACAAGGGCACGCAGAAGGTCGGCGGCGGGAAAATGCTGTCGCTCGCGATCCAGACCGCTCTGGTGGAGATCCTGACCTCTGCGGAATTCGGCTTGGGCCGCCGCCGCATTGCCCACCTGCTGACGATGTATGGCTTCCTGCTCTACGTCGTGACCACGGTCGTCATGGTGTTCTGCCCCGCCACGGCAACGCCCGCCGTCCTGCCCCAGCTCTGGATCGCAGGCGCCCTGCTGGTCTGCCTCGGCGGCTACTGGTTCTGGTTCTTCATCCGGGTCGACGTGTCGGCCGAGGGCCATACGCCGTTCCGGATCATGCGCGCCGACCTCTTCATCCTCTCACTTCTCGCCACCACGTCGCTGGGGCTGATCTGGGCCGCCCTGCAGTCGGTCGAGAGCTGGGGAACGTACATCGTTCTCGTCCTTTACCTCATCGCCACGACGGTGCTGTTCGGCGCCGTTCCGTGGTCCAAGTTCTCGCACATGTTCTTCAAGCCTGCGGCGGCCTTCGAGAAGCGGGTGTCCGAGGCGGCCG
>JAPOPO010000609.1 GCA_026712885.1 Rhodospirillales bacterium
AAATCCACCAGGTTCGTCCGCGCCTCGATGCGGCGGGTCGCCTGCTCGCCGTTGACCCGCAGGCCGATTTCCACAGTCCTCTCCATCGTTCCCTCCCTCAGGCCGCCAGCGGGGCTAGCACCCGCCTGGCAAGGACCCCGGCGAGATGCCGGCGCATCGCCGCATCCGCATTCAAGTCCTCGAACGGGTCGAGCTCCTCCTTGAGCGCATCGGCGATCCGGGTGCCGAGGGCGTCCGACCATCTCTCGCCTTCGAGCAGCGCCGCGCTCCGCTCGGCGGAGACGGGCCGCTCGCCAGCCCCGAAGAACACGAGGCGACCGCGGCCGAACCTGCCGTCCGCCATCTCGACGTGGGCGGCGAGTCCGATCATCGCGTAGTCGCCGTGCCGCCGCGCCAGTTCCATGAAGCCCGACTTCCAGCCCGCTCCGATGCCCGGCACTTCGACTGCGGTCAGCACCTCGCCCGGCTCGAGGGCAGTTTCGTAAAGGCCCCGGAAGAACGCGTCCGCAGCCACGGTTCGGGTGCCGCCCTTGCCCGCAATCGTCATGCGCGCGCCGAGGGCAACCGTGCAAGCCGGGAGCTCGGCCGCCGGGTCGGCGAACGCGATGGAGCCGCCGAACGTGCCGCGATTGCGCACCGCCGGATGGGCGATGTGCGGCATGGCGCTGGCGATGAGCGGCGCCTGAGAGGCGACGAGGTCCGAGGTCTCCACCTCCACATGGCGGGTCATGGCGCCGATTCGAAGGTCGCCGTCGACCGTCTCGATGCCCGCAAGGCCCGGCACGCGGCCGATATCGACCAGCAACTCGGGCGCGGTGAGCCGCATGTTGAGGGTGGCCATCAGGCTCTGGCCGCCGGCGAGGACTCTCGCGTCCTCCCCGTGCTCGTCCAGCACGCCGATGGCGTCTTCGAGGCTTGCCGGCCTGACGTAGGCGAATGGGGCAGGTTTCATGAGCGCGTTCCCCCGCTATTGCGCCGCCTAATGGTGCTGGATGAGCATCATCGGGATGTCATTCAACATCACCGGTTAGGGGATGGATGTGAGCGTAGCGTGTTTGGTCCGCATGTCGAAGGGCTGGTCGTCCATCGGGACGTCGGCGCCATAGTCGATGCCCGCCCCGGCGAGATGGTCCGATGTCTCGAAGGTCTCGGTGAGGTAGGGGCTCATCCGGCCGCGCGGTGGAAGGCCAGCAATTTCCCGGATGGTCTCGGAAGACAGGGAGATCCGGCTTCAGCCAAGTCGACCGTGGCCCGATGCCCGTAGGCCTCCAGTCACCATAGATCGAGGATTACGACGCCATGTACAGTCCAGGCCTTCGTTCGGCGTCGTCGTTTGACCCCCCGGAATCAAAACGAGAGCAAGACCCGTGAAAAGGAGCGCTGGTACCTATCGAGCTTCATTTCCAAACCCGTCATCGACGACGATATCGAGAAGCGTGGGCCCGTTGCACCGGGTCGAATTGGTGAGAGCGGGAGCGATGTCGTCCGGGTCGGTGATCTGCTGTGCGGGCACGCCCAGTGAGCGGGCGAGCCCTGTGAAGTCGATCGGCGGGTCCTTGAACTCCATGCCGGCGTAATGCTCGACGCCGTGAAACGACTTCAGTCGTTCCTTGATAATGCGGTAGCCGCCATTGTTGGCGATGACGTAGGTGATCGGAAGCCTGGCGTTCGCGGCGGTCCATAGGGCCTGAATGCTGTACATCGCGCTGCCGTCGCCGACGACGGCGACGACGGGTCGATCCGGAAGTGCCAGCTGCACGCCCACGGCTCCAGCCATGGCGAAGCCGATGCCGCCGCTGCCGAGGCCAAAATACGCCTTGGTATCGCGAAATGGATAGAGCCCGGGCAGGGCGCGGGCACTCAGGACCCCTTCCTCGACGATGACCGCGTCGTCGGGCAGGGCATCGACGATCCGAAGCATCGCTAGATCCGGGTGCATCGGCGTTACACCGGCATGCGCAAGCGCATCGGCACGGAGGGCCTTGCGCTTCGCGGACCAGTTGGACCCGCCGAGCGCTGCAATAGTGTCTGCCGCCTTCCTGCCCCCCTCGGTGCCACGCTTCTTTTCGATGAGCGTGGCCAGCGCGGAGAGGGTGTCCTTCACGTCGGCGCGCAAGGCGATCTCCGCCGGGTAGTTCTTGCCCATTTCCCAGTCGCGTAGGCCGAGCTGGACCACCGCCATTCCATCGGGCATCGGGTCGGTCTCGCTGAACACGGACATGCGCAGCACGTCGGCGCCCACGCAGAACATCAGGTCGTAGGGCGAGAGCGTCTCGCGCACGTGACGCTGGTCGCGGGTGAGCGCACCCATGAAGGCGGGGTGCTCGGATAGGAAGTGGGCACCGTCGCACACGGTCTGCTGATACACCGGCGCACCGAGCAGATCGGCAACAGCCGCTGCTTCTTCCAGTGCGTCGGCGGTTGCAATCTCGTGTCCGGCCACGATGACCGGATGCAGCGCCGCGAGCAGCCGGTTCGCGAGGCGATCGAGCGCTTCGTCGCTTGGCCGGCCCGTGGCTTCGACCCGTGTCGCCCGGCCCAGCTCAAGGGCGTCTTGCTCGTTGAGAATGTCTCCCGGCAACGAAATAAACACCGGTCCGGTCGGCGGGGTCATCGCCACTTTCGCTGCACGATGCACTATGCGCGGCAGGTCCCGAAGTCGGGTCACCTCCACCGCCCACTTCACGAGCGGCTGCGCAATCGGCACCAGCGGCGCGTACAGCATCGGCTCGGTCAGCCCGTGGCCCTGCTCCTGCTGCCCGGCGGTGACGATGACCGGCGAGCCCATCCACTTCGCGTTGAAGAGCGAGCCCATGGCATTACCGAGGCCGGGGGCTACGTGAACGTTGCAGGCGCTGAGGCTGCCGGAGGCACGCGAGTAGCCGTCCGCCATGGCAACCACCAGCGCCTCCTGTAGCGCCATAATGTAGGTGATCGCCGGCCGGTCTGGCAGCGCTGCCATGATCGGAAGCTCGGTGGTGCCGGGGTTCCCGAATAGATGCGACACCCCCTCGCCCTCGAGCAGCGCGAGAAAGGCGTCGCGGCCGAAGATGGTGTTCATGGCGTTAGACATAATGCGGCACTGGGAGCACTGGGAACGCGTTAGTGTGCTTGAGGAGGATGGCGATTTCTCCCGACCGATACAACTGGACAACGCGAGGTTGAGGAGGACCCAGGACAAGCTGATGTTCCATGGAGACCCACACCACCGGCTTCTTCGAACCGGACCGGTCGTCGGGAGCAGGTCACCCGGGTACGCGCACGTCCATGAATGGCATGCTCAATTTGATGTACCTTTTCTGGCCGGCAGCCCGCCCGAGCCCGCGCACCAGCCAGAGTTCGTCGTACATGGCACGGACCGACGTGCGGGACGTCTGCGTTCCGGGCGCGGCAATCGACTGGTTCGTCACATTCAACACCTACCCTAGGATACGGAATCGAGGCTATCCTGCCGCTCGGAGCGTCAGGGTCCCAACTGCATCCAATCTTTGACACTCTGGAAGTCATGATATGACGACGCCAAAGCTCGTCCTCTGGGGCGCGGGCACGATGCGGACCCACCGCACCCTGTGGCTCGCCGAAGAGCTGGACCTCGACTACGAGCACCGCCCGATCGGCCCGCGCACCGGCGAGACCAAGACCGACGAATTCCTGGCGATCAACCCGCGGCACAAGATTCCCGCGATGGTCCACGGCGATATCTGCCTGACCGAAAGCGCCGCGATCATGACCTACATGACCGAGACCTTTCCGGTGCCGGATCACGTCCATGTGCCCGACGATGCGCTCGGGCGGGCGCGGTTGCTCGAATGGTGCTTCTTCACCATGAGCGAGCTTGATGCCAACGCGATCTACAGCATCCGGCGCCACGGCGACCTGGTCGAGATATACGGCGCCTCGCCGATCGCCGTGCGCGCGGCGATCGACTATTTCAACCACCAGCTCGAATGCATGGAGGAACGGATCGCCGGGGCCGGCCCGTTCCTGATGGGGGCGAAGATCAGCGTCGCCGACATTCTCTTCATGTCCTGCCTGGATGCCGCCGAGCGCTACGAGCTCGCCTTGCCGGACTACCTGCGCGACTACCGCATGCGCATGCGGGCGCGCCCCGCCTACGCGGAGACCTATCCGCGCAACTATGGCGGGCGCAGCGCACCGGAGGTCTGAGCCATGCCCGGCCCGCTCGACGGCATCCGCGTGCTCGACCTGACGACCATGGTCTCCGGCCCGGTGGCGACCATGATGCTCGCCGACCAGGGCGCCGACGTGATCAAGATCGAAGCGCCGGCGGGCGACATCATGCGGCAGTACGGTGTCGTCCACCGCGGCATGTCCGCCACCTTCCTGTCCTGCAACCGCTCGAAACGCTCGCTCTGCGTCGACCTCAAGACCGCAGAGGGGCTCGCCATGGTCCGCAAGCTCGCCAAGGCCGCCGACGTGCTGGTGCAGAACTTCCGCCCCGACGCGATCGAGCGCATGGGGCTCGGCGAGGACATCGTTCGCGAGCTCAAGCCCGACATCGTCTTCGTCTCGATCAGCGGCTTCGGCGAGTCGGGGCCCTATGCGCACCAGCGGGTCTACGATTCGGTGATCCAGGCGCTTTGCGGGCTCTGCGACATCCAGACCGACAACGAGACGGGCCGCCCGCACATGGTGCGCACCATCGTCCCCGACAAGACGACGTCGCTGACTGCGGCGCAGGCGATCACGGCGGCGCTCTTCGCGCGCGAGCGCACCGGCAAGGGCCAGCACGTCCGCCTCGCCATGCTCGACACCATGGTCGCCTATCTGTGGCCCGAGGCGAGCTCGCCGCTGACCTTCCTCGACAGCGAGCAGGATCCGGCGCAGGAGCAGGCGGGGCCCGATCTGATCTTCCGGACCGCCGACGGCTATATCACCGCGGCGGCGGTCACAGACGCGGAATGGGCGGGGATGTGCCGCGCCTTCGGCCGCGAGGAGCTGACCCTGGACCCGCGCTTCAAGACAGCCGCCGCGCGCGGCCACAACCGCACCGAGCGCCGGACGATCATGAACCGCGAGATCGCCAGGTGGCCGACGGCGGAAATCCTCGCGCGTCTCGACCGCGAGGTCGTGCCGGCCGCGCCGGTTCTCAAGCGCGCCGAGGTGATCGCAGACCCCCAGGTGGTCGAGAACGGGATCATCGAGGTCCGCGAGGACCCCGATCTCGGCCCGGTGCGCCAGCCGAGGCCGGCGGCCCGTTTCACCGAAACCCCGGCCGAGATCCGGTCTGTTGCCCCCTGGCTCGGCGCCGATAACGCCGCGATCCTCGAAGAGCTCGGCTACGACGAAGCCGCCATCGCCCGGCTCGCCGAAGACCGGGTGGTGCATCGGCAGGAACCCCAGGATGGCTAAGCGCTGCTGTTGGAAGCCTTGGTGCGCATTTCGGCATGGCGGCGGAGGTCGGGCCAGCCATACGCACACTCGCTGAGGACGACGCCGTGGAAGGGCTCCTCGCGCGTCGCGATGAGGGT
This sequence comes from Rhodospirillales bacterium, assembly GCA_026712885.1. Lineage (GTDB taxonomy): Bacteria > Pseudomonadota > Alphaproteobacteria > UBA828 > UBA828 > WTGU01. The sequence goes on from JAPOPO010000609.1 coordinate 5,493, forward strand.
GCCGCCCATGGCCTCGTAGAAAAAGCGAGCCGGGTTCCCCGCCAGGACCCAGACCAGGGCGCTCCGACAGCCGGCAGTCCGTAACGCCGAGAACAGCGCGCCGAGCAGACCCCGACCGTAACCCGCACCCTGGTGATCCGGCAGGACGTAGAGCGTGTAGACCTCCCCGTCATGGGGCAGGTTCGTCGGCCGCGCACGGCCGGCATTGGCAAAGCCGACGACGCGGGAGTCCGGTCCCTCGGCCACGCGCGTGATCGAGTCCGCCCCCTCGTCGCGCAGGATCCGGCGCCAGTTCTCGCTGTGGCTCGTGCGGGACAGGCCCAGAAGCGTCCGATCGGGGATCAGCCCGGCATAGGTGTCACGCCACGTCTCGACCTGGACGTCGGCGATCGCAGAGGCGTCCGATAGACACGCTGGTCTGATCCGCACCATGATCCCCGGATAGCACAAGCGCCCGCCGATGCGAACGCCGCGGACGAGCCGGGCCCGGGTCCCACCAGCTCGTAGATCACGGCCTTCTCCCCCGCTCAAGAGGCGTCGGCGAAAAAGGGGCGGGTGTGAGCCACAGCGTGCGGCGTACACCCGCCCGAATACGATTACCGCGACGGGTCGTGGAGGATGGCCCACTCACCCGCCTGGGCGTGCACGTAGAGATAAGGCTTGATCGCCTCGCCCTCGTCCGTGCGCTGGATCTTGCCGAGCAGCCCGTCGCTTTCCTTCAGATTCGCCAGCCCGTCGCGGACGTTGCGCCGGTCC
>JAPOPO010000598.1 GCA_026712885.1 Rhodospirillales bacterium
GGCCGAATCCATGGCGGTGATGGACGATCGCGTGTCTCTGGTCGGCAACATCAACAATCCCGAGACGCTCTTCGCCAAGGGGCCCGACGACGTGCGCAAGGAGGTCTACGCCAACCTCGACGCCGGCGTGCAGGGGGTCGGGCCGGAATGCGCCATCCCGCTCCAGACCTCGGTCGCGAACCTGCGCGAGATTCCGCTGGCGGTGCGCGACTGGCACGCCGAGCACGGCCGACCGCACTAAGCTCCTGTGACACTCCGTCCCTCCCACCACTGAGTCCCCGATGGCTGAGCTTGCCGACATTGCCAACGCGGTGATCCGCGACGAGATCGAGGAGTTTCTCGAGCGTCCCGACGAAATCGAGCGCAACGTCGCGTTGTTCGCACGCATGCGGCCCGAGATGCAGGACATCGCCGCCGCGCTGATCGAGGGCGACAACCACACGGTGGACGCGCTCACCGTCAAGGCCCTGGAGGAGGGCACCGAGGCACTAGAGATCATGGACGATGGCCTGATTGCCGGCATGGGGATCGTCGGCATCAAGTTCCGCGAGAACTTCATCTTCGTGCCGGAGGTGCTGGCCTGCGCGCGGGCGATGAAGGCGGGCATGGCCCATATCGAGCCGATACTCTCGGCCTCGGGCGTCGAGCCCCTTGGCACCGTGATCATGGGCACGGTCAAGGGCGACCTGCACGACATCGGCAAGAACCTCTGCATCATGATGCTCGGGGGCGCGGGCTTCGAGGTGATCGACCTCGGCGTGGACACGTCCGAGGACGAGTTCATCGCCGCGCTCGAGGAGCACGGGGCGCCGATCATGGGCATGTCGGCGCTGCTGACCACGACAATGCCGAACATGGGCAAGACCATCGAGGCGCTGATCGACGCCGACCTCCGCGACGACGTGATGGTAATGGTGGGCGGCGCGCCGGTGACCGAGGAGTTCGCCGACGACATGGGTGCAGACGGCTACGGCAAGGACGCGCTCTCCTGCGTTGCGCTCGCCAAGAAGCTGATGGAAGAGCGCGGTTAGGCAGGCCGTTGCCGAAGATCAGCCAAGAGGACTATCAGCAGCGGCTGGACCGGCTCCCCCAGATCTTCTCCGCTATCGTGAGCCACGCCGACGAGCAGGCGACGCACCGCTGCCCCTACCGCGACGCACGCGACCGGTGCACCGCGGCGTTCTCGTGCGGCAACCAGATTCCCGCCGCAGAAAAGGGCGAGCCCGCGACCTGCGGCCACGACGGCACCTTCGACTACAGCCTGGCGTGGGAGGCCGACCCCGCCACGCGTGAGCGCGCGAAGAAGAAGATCGGCGCGATCAGGCAGGCCGCCGCCGCGCGGCGTGAGGGCGCAGCGCCGCCGACGGGCCCCGGAACGGTCTCGCACGACGGCAAGACCCAGCCGCTCGCCGTCGGCATGACCCTCTTCGACTGCGCCGACGAGCTCGCCGTCGAGGTGCCGACCTCGTGCCTCCGCAACGGCCGCTGCCATGAATGCGTGGTGGAAGTGAGCGCGGGTGACGACGCGCTCTGCGCCCGCACCGAGGCCGAGGGGTTCCTGCGCGCACCTTACCGCCTCGCCTGCCAGGCCGTGGTCGAGCGCGACGATATCGATGTCGCCTTCGCCCCGCTCCGCCTCCGCCCGCGCATCCTGGTCCGCGCGCACGGGGACGCGGCCGGAGCACCCGGGACTCTCAATCCCCTCGTCACCCGGCGGGGCGACGA
>JAPOPO010000078.1 GCA_026712885.1 Rhodospirillales bacterium
AGCGATCCGAACCAAGATCGAAGACGGCGATCGTGCCGTGATCATGGACTTCGAGAAGCTCTCCTACATCAGCAGTGCGGGGCTCCGCGCCGTGCTGATGACCGCCAAGACCCTGTGGAAGCGGGACGCCAAGTTCGCGCTCTGCTCGCTCTCAGGCCCGGTCAAGGAAGTGTTCGAGATCAGCGGCTTCGACAAGATCATCCCGATCCACGACACTCGCGAAGGGGCGATCAGCGCGCTCGACGGGTAGTCCTTAGGCGGGCCATCAGCCCGTCGGCAGTCACAATTCCCGAAGGAGAGATGGCGACGCCAGCGGCGCGCAGCATGCGCGCCGTCCACGTGTTGCACGTGTTGAATAGGTGGAATTCGCCGCGGGCGTTGTAGAAGCGGCTGCCGGGGTAGAGACCGCGAGAGATGGGCTCGGCACGCCCACCTGCAGGGCGTTCGAACTCCGTCGCAAGCGCCTCGACTAGATTGAGGAACCCCGCCGCGGTCAGCGCCACCGAGACGACCTCTCGGCTGGAACCGCTATCCTTCGGCGCGGCCGCGAGCCCCGCCATGTGCATCACGGCGGGCGTGGGTATGAGCGCAGCGGAAAGCGTCATGCCAAGCGTTTTCTCTTTCGCCGGATAGTAAACGCGGTCCCCCCATCCGAACTCGAGAAACCGGGCGCCAGGGAAGTCCGCCGCTTCGGGCAGGAGGCCGGTGGCTGCGAGCGCCGGCGCGGGCACGACGATCGCCGTGTGCCAGCCGTTGCTGGCCACCTGGATGAGGTGGGTGCGCGGGCCGTTGTCGTTAGGCGCAGTCGGCGGCGGTGCGGTCTCGCAGGTGGCGAGCAGGACGGCGCAGAGCGCGAGCGCCGGCCCGATCAGCCAGCGTGTCACGGAGCGCCTCCCGCCGGCATCCCCGTTAGAGAAGCTCCTCGGCGAGGAAGTGGATTTCCTCTCGCCCTGCGCCGGCGAGCAGGAGCGCTGTCACCGAACCTTCGGCCTCGGCCTTCTTCCATGCCGCGAGCCGCTCCCTGATATGCGCCTTCGGCCCGACCAGGGCGATGCCGTCGGCAAACTCGTCGGGCACGGCCTCCACCGCACCTTGCTTGTCGCCGGAGAGGAAGCGGTCCTGGATGACTTCGGCGGCCTCGCCGAAACCGAGCCGGCGAGCGTAGTCGTTGTAAAAGTTGCGGCCCCGCGCGCCCATGCCGCCGACATAGAGCGCGAGCGACTGCTTGACCGAGAGCAGGGCGCGGGCGTGGTCGTCGTCGATCTTCACATCGACGAAGGGGGCGATGGCGAAGCCCTCGCGCCGCTCGCCGTGGCCGCCCCTGCGGAAGCCCTCGACCAGGGGCTCGCGATAGACGTGGGCGCGCTCCGGCATCATGAAGAGCGGGAACAGGCCGTCGGTGATCTCGCCGGCGAGCCGGAGCCCCGCAGGCGAGACCGAGCCGGTGTAGATCGGCAGCGGGTGGCGGGAGTGGATGATGCTCTTCAGCGGCTTGCCGAGACCGGTGGCATCCGGGCCGCGATAGGGCATGGCATAGTGCATGCCCTCGTGGACGACCGGCTCCTCCCGCGCCACGATGCGGCGCACGATCGAGACGTATTCCCGCAGCCGCTCGTGGGGCTTGCCGTAAGCGACCCCGTGCCAGCCCTCGATCACCTGCGGCCCCGACGGCCCGATGCCGAGGACGAAGCGGCCGCCCGAAAGCGCTTGCAGGGTCATGGCGGTCATGGCGGCGCAGGCCGGCGTGCGCGCCGGCATTTGCATGAGCGCGGTGCCGACCGTCATCCGCTCGGTCCGGGCCAGGATCCAGGCGGCCGGAGTCACTGCGTCCGAGCCATAGGCCTCGGAGGTCCAGATCGACCGGTAGCCGAGAGACTCGGCCTCGCGGATCAGGTCGATGTCGATGGCGAAGTCCCGGCCTGAATAGCCGAGCACGAGCCCGAGTTGCAGCACTGCTCTTCTCCTGTGGCGCGCGGCGAGGAATGCCGCGCCGTGACGGTGGGGAGATAGGCCAGTTCTGCTACAATGGCCAGGGAACAAGTAGGGGAGGAGACTATGGGCAACATCTGGAACAGCGACCCGCGCGGCTGGCGTCTATCACGGCGCGGGTTCATGAAGGGTGCAACGGCGCTCGCCGGCACGGCGGCGCTCTCCAGCACCCTCGCCGGCCGCCGGGCCGGCGCGCAGGAAAACACGCTCACCTATCTGAGCTGGCCGGGCCATGCCGACCCGTTCATTGTCGAGCCCTTCGAGCAGGAGCACGGCGTCAAGATCGTCGGCAAGGAATATGTGGGCGGCGAGCAGATGCTCGCCCTCGTCAACCAGTCGCCGCCCGGCACCTACGACGTCATTCTCTCTGACCGCGAATATATCGTGCAGCTGCGCGATGCCGGCTTCATCGACAAGATGAACCCGGCCGACTATCCCTTCGACGACTTCTGGCCCGAGTTCCAGCAGCTCGAGGGCCACTGGCTGGAAGGCGACCTCTACTCGGTGAAGGTGGACTTCGGCTATCTCGGCCTCGTCCACAACACCGACCACCTCAGC
>JAPOPO010000599.1 GCA_026712885.1 Rhodospirillales bacterium
AGCGCCTCATCGTCACGGTCTTCGCCGAGGACGACGAGGCCCACGGGCTCTGGCGCAGGATCGCAGGGCTGCCCGAAGAGCGTGTCATACGCATCCCGACCTCGGACAATTTCTGGGCCATGGGCGAGACCGGCCCCTGCGGCCCCTGCTCCGAGATCTTCTACGATCACGGGCCGCACGTTGCGGGCGGCCCGCCCGGCAGCGCCGATCAGGACGGCGACCGCTTCGTCGAGATCTGGAACCTGGTATTCATGCAGTTCGAGCAGGTCACGCCCGACAAGCGGATCGACCTGCCCAGACCCTCGATCGACACCGGCATGGGGCTCGAGCGGATTGCCGCGATCATGCAGGGCACGCACGACAACTACGAGACCGACCTGTTCAGGAACCTGATCGCCGCGAGCGTCGAGCTGAGCGGCATGCCGGCGGAGGGCGCGCACAGCGCCTCCCACCGGGTGGTGGCCGATCACCTGCGGGCGAGCGCCTTCCTGATCGCCGATGGCGTGATGCCGTCGAACGAGGGGCGGGGCTACGTGCTCCGGCGGATCATGCGGCGCGCCATGCGCCACGCCCATCTGATGGGCTGCACCGAGCCGCTGATGTGGCGCCTGGTGCCGACGCTGGTGCGCGAGATGGGCCAGGCTTTCGGCGAGCTCGCGCCTGCCGAGTCGCTCATCACCGAGACTCTCAAGCTGGAAGAGACCCGCTTCAAGGAAACCCTCGCCAGGGGCCTCCGCCTGCTCGACGAGGCGAGCGCCGGCCTCGCCGCCGGCGCTCCCTTGCCGGGGGAGACGGCTTTCAAGCTCTATGACACCTACGGCTTCCCCCTCGATCTCACCGAGGACGCGCTCCGCGCCGAGGGGCGTGCGGTCGAGCGCGAGGGCTTCGAGGTCTGCATGGAGCGGCAGCGCGAGGCGGCGCGGCGCGCCTGGGCGGGCTCGGGCGACGCGGCGAGCGACGCGGTCTGGTTCGGGATTCGCGAGCGCATCGGCGCAACCGAGTTCCTGGGCTACGGCACGGAGAGCGCGGAGGGCGTGGTCCAGGCGTTGGTGGTGGGCGGCACCGAGGTCGCGCGCGCCGAGGCCGGCGATGCGGTGGCGCTGGTGGTCAACCAGACGCCTTTCTACGCCGAGGCCGGTGGGCAGGTCGGCGACACCGGCACGATCGTCTCTGCGGATGGTGCCCGGGTCCGGGTGAGCGATACGCGGCGCGAGGCCGACGGCCTCCACGTACACCACGGCACCGTCGAGGAAGGCACGCTTTCCGTGGAAGACGCGGTGGTGCTCGCCGTGGACGGTGCGCGGCGCGCCGCGCTCCGTGCTAACCACTCGGCCACCCACCTGCTGCACGCGGCGCTCCGCCGCGCCCTCGGCGATCACGTCACGCAGAAGGGTTCGCTGGTTGCGCCCGACCGCCTGCGTTTCGACATCAGCCATCCCGGTGCGGTCTCGGCGGACGCGCTCGACGAGATCGAAGCGGAGGTCAACCGGCTGGTCCGCCAGAACACGCCGCTGGTCACCCGCCTGATGAGCCCGGACGAGGCGACCGACGCCGGCGCGCTCGCGCTCTTCGGCGAGAAATACGGCGAGGAGGTGCGCGTCGTCTCCATGGGCGACGGCAGGAATGGCGCGGACGCGCCCTACTCGGTCGAGCTCTGCGGCGGCACCCACGTCGAGCGCACCGGCGATATCGGGCTCTTCCGCATCGTGAGTGAATCGGCGAGCGCCGCCGGCGTCAGGCGCATCGAGGCGCTTACCGGGGAGGCGGCACGCCGCCACGGTGTCGAGCTCGAAGTCGCCCTCATGGAGGCCGCGGCGGTGCTCAAGGTGCCGCCGGCCGAGCTTGCCGGGCGCATCGGCACGCTGATGGATGAGCACAAGAAGCTCGCACGCACGCTCGAGGAGACCCGCCATACGCTCGCCACCGGCGGCGGC
>JAPOPO010000624.1 GCA_026712885.1 Rhodospirillales bacterium
CGCACCGCGCGGTAAGCCTTCTGCTGGAGGGGAGCCTCGTCGCCGTCGTCGTAGCGCATGTGCCTCTTGCCCGGGCTGCCCCGGCCCGGCATCCTCCTTCGGCCTTATAGGCCAGTGCACTGCCGACGCCAAGAAACCCCGCGTATTCCCTCCTCCAGCAACCGGCTTGCGGAAGCGCCATGCCCGATGACCTCCAGCTCGGTTCGTTGAGCGCCTTCCGCGCGCGCGTCGCCGCCATGCCGGGGCCGGACGAGGCGGCGGCGGAGCGGGCGCGGGCGCACGATGCGCAGCTCACCAAGCCTGCCGGCGCCCTCGGCCGGCTTGAAACCCTCGCCCAATGGGCTGCCGCATGGCAGGGGCGCCATCCACCGCGCGCAGAGCGCATCCAGGTCGTCGTCTTCGCCGGCAATCACGGGGTCGCGGCGCGCGGGGTCTCCGCCTATCCCGCGGCGGTCACGGCGCAGATGGTGGCCAACTTCGAGGCGGGCGGGGCCGCGATCAACCAACTCTGCGAGGGGCTGGGCGCGCAACTCAAGGTGGTGCCCCTCGACTTGGACCAGCCCACCGAAGACATGACCGAAGCGCCGGCGCTCGGCGAGGCTGCCTGCGTCGCGGCGCTGGAGGCGGGAATGGCGGCGGTGGACGAGGACGCCGACCTGCTCTGCCTCGGCGAGATGGGCATCGGCAACACCACCGCCGCCGCCGCGCTCGCAGCGGCGCTTAGCGGCGGCGACGGCGCCTCCTGGGTGGGGCCGGGGACCGGGGTGGATACCGACGGGCTCGCGCGCAAGGCCGCCGTGGTGGACGCAGCGCTCGCTCGTCATCCTGACTCTCGCCGCGATCCCCTGGCAGCGCTCAGCTGCGTCGGCGGGCGGGAGCTTGCGGCGATCGCAGGCGCCGTCGTCCAGGCACGGGAGAACCGCGTGCCCGTTCTGCTCGATGGCTTCGCCTGCACCGCCGCGGCGGCGGTGATCGCGAAGCTGCGGGATGACGGCCTCGATCACACCCAGGTGGCCCATCGCTCGGCGGAGCCAGGGCATCGACTGCTGCTGGACACGCTCTCCCTTGAGCCAATGCTCGATCTCGGCCTGCGGCTCGGCGAGGCCTCGGGTGCAGCACTCGCCGCCGCGCTCGTGCGCATGGCAGTGGCGGCGCACAACGGCATGGCGACCTTCGAATCAGCGGGAGTCAGCGGCCCCGCGGACTGAGCGCTACTCGCCTATTTGATGCAGCAGGCCGCGGATGCGGGCGCTGCGCAGGAAGCCGAGAAAGGTCGCGATGCCTGCCGCAATCCAGCCAATGTTGAGCAGGCTCGCGCGCATCATGTGATCGCCGCTGAAGCTGCCGTCCACCAGGAGCGCGCGCATCCCCTCGAAGACATGGGCGGACGGCAGGATGGCGGCCACCGGCTCCAGCCAGTCCGGCAGGATCGAGAGCGGATAGTAGACGCAGCTGAAGGGCGCCAGCGCGAAGATCAGGAACCAGGCGAGGCTTTCCGCGCCGAGGCCGTAGCGCAGCACCAGGCCGCACACGAAGAAGCCCACCGCCCAGCCCATTACGATCAGGTTGACGAAGAAGCCGATCAGCGCAAAGCCGAGATCGAAGATCGAGAAGGCGTAGAGCAGGAAGGCGAAGCCCACCGCGCCCGTCATCCCGATGAGCGTCCGGATCAGGCTGATCAGCATGAGCCCGCAGATCAGCTCCCACGGTCGCAGTGGGCTCACGAAGAGGTGTCCGAGATTGCGTGACCACATCTCCTCGATGAACACCAGGGAAAGCCCGATCTGGCCGCGGAACATGACGTCCCACAGGATGACACCGGCGAGCAGAACCCCCGCCGCCTGCGCGATCCACGAGCTGTTGGTGACGAGGAACATGGTGACCAGGCCCCAGATGATCATCTGCACCGTGGGCCAGTACGTGAGCTCCAGCAGACGCGGCCAGGATCGCCGCAGCAGATAGGTGTGGCGCAGCACCAGCGCGCCGATCCGCTGCGCAGGACCACGCCACGGCAGGGCCGGTGCGGCGCCCTTCTCCGTCATTGCGCCGCTTCCCCGACGCTGCCGGTGCCCCGCACGATTTCGAGGAAGACCTCTTCCAACGTGCTGCGGCCGTGGCGCTCGATCATGGCCGCGGGCGTGCCGCTCTCGACAATGCGCCCGCCCGCCATCACGAACACGTTGTCGCAGAGCCGTTCCACCTCGGCCATGTTGTGGGAGGCGAGCAGGATCGTGGCGCCGGTCTCGGCCCGGTAGCGCTCGATCACGCCCCGCACCCAGTCGGCGGTGTCGGGATCGAGCGAGGCCGAGGGCTCGTCGAGCAG
>JAPOPO010000600.1 GCA_026712885.1 Rhodospirillales bacterium
AGCGTGTTCCACCCGGCCGATCTCTCCATCCTCACCGCGAGCATCCGCCGCACCCGCCACGGCCGGGCCTACGGCTTCCATACGCTCGGCGGCAATCTCGGCTACGCGCTCGCGCCCATCGTCATGGTGGGGCTCGCGCTGGAGCTCGGCTGGCGTTCCGCGCTGGTGGTGGCCGGGGCGGGCGGCTTCGCGCTGTTACTGGTCCTGCTCTTCAACCGGCACCTGTTCCTCGACGCGAGCGACGAGGCGCCTGCGCTGGCCCGCCCGCGCGTTGGCGAAGCCTCCGCGGCGGACGCGAACGGCCGCGGTTTGATCGCGACCGTGAGGCACGGTGTCGCTCCCCTCGTCTCGGTCCCGGTTCTGCTCTGCTTCGCCTTCTTCATCTTCCTGAGCGGGGCCACCATCGGCCTGCAGTCGTTCTTCCCGGCACTGATGGACCAGCTCTACGGCCTGCCGGTCGCCGAAGGCGCGCCGTTGCTCTCGGTCTTCCTCTTCGGCGCATCGGGGGGCGTGCTGCTCGGCGGCTTCCTGGCCGAGCGCACCAGTTCACGGCATCAGCTCGTCATCGGCGCGGGCCTCGCGTCGGCAGCCGCGTTCTTCGTCGCTATCAGCCTCGGCCTCTTCCCGGCCGCGGTTCTGGGAGTCCCCTTCGCACTTGCGGGCATCCTGGTCGGGCTCACCTTCCCGTCCCGCGACATGCTGGTGCGCGAGGCCGCGGCGGCCGATGCCAGGGGCCGGGTCTTCGGCTTCGTCTATTCCGGCCTCGATACCGGTGCCGCCGTCGCGCCGCTTATCGTGGGGCTCCTGCTGGATCACGGCGACCCCCGCGCCGTGATGTGGCTGATCGCGGCGCTGCTGCTTCTGGGCGTCGTCGCCGCCGCCCTCGCGAAGGGTCGACAAGGGTGAGTGCGCTGCGCCGCGCACCATGCGCTACAATCCCGCCGCCCCGGTGTGCGGGCTTCGGTGTCCCCCTCTGCAATCGGTGAGTGGCATGGTCAGCTTCGGCTTGTTCTGTCTCATGGGCTATCGGGACCGCGGAAGTGCGGTCTCCGAGGTGCTGGGCAATGCGGTGCAAATGGTGCAGTGGGCCGAGGAGGCGGGCTTCGAAGCCGCCTGGTTCGCCGAGCATCATTTCTCCAACTACTGCGTCTGTCCTTCGCCCCTGGTCATGGTCAATCACTGCGCTGGCCTGACCACGCGGATCAAGCTCGGCCCGGCGGTGATCGTGGTGCCGCTCTATCACCCGGTGCGGCTCCTCGCCGAGATCGGCATGACCCAGGCGCTGCTGGGCGAGTATCGCTTCCTGCTGGGGCTCGGCAGCGGCTACCAGCCATACGAGTTCGAGCGCTTCGGCGCCGATCTGGGCGATTCCAAGGCGCGGCTGGATGAGTTCCTCGCGCTCATGGACCGTGCATATGCGGGCGAGACCTTCAGCTTCGACGGCGACTTCACCGCTCTGCCGGAGACCAGCATCAGCACGCGGCCATTGGATGGCGTGCCGCCGATCTGGATCGCGGGCGATTCAGAGTCGACGCACAGGCTGGCGGCGCGGCGCGGCTTCGTGCCGATCATCACCGGCCGCTGGTTCGGCGCGGACTACCTGGCCGAGCAGCGGGAGCGCATAGACGCGTCCTACGCCGCAGAGGGATTCGGCGGCCAGTCTCACGAGCTAGGAATCCTGCGCTTCGTCTGCGTGACCGAGAGCGATGAGGAGACGCTGGACTACCTCGTCAACGCCCGTCAGCAGATGCGCTTCGCCGCGGCGCTGCGCAACCGGCAGGAGGCGATGGACGGCGGTATGCTGATCGAGAAGCCGTTCTCCGGCGAGCCGACGCTGGAGGAGATGGCGGCGAGCCTGCCCGTGGGCGTTCCCGCCACTGTCGCGGCGCGGCTTACCGCCGACATCCGCGCCTCCGGCGCGAGCCACATGATGCTGAACATCCAGGCGGCGGGCTCCACCATGGCCCAGGCCGAGCGCACCATCCGGGCCTTCGCCAGCGAGATCAGGCCCGCAATCGAACGTGGCCTGGCAGAGGACCCGGGCGCCGTGGGTTAGCTCTTGCCCGCGCCCTCCGCCGGGGCGCCGATGCGGGCGGCGAGCGATGCCGCGAGAAACTGATCGATTCCCCCGTCGAGCACGGCGTCTGGGTTGCTGCTTTCGACCCCGGTGCGCAGGTCCTTCACCATGCGGTAGGGCTGCAGCACGTAGGAGCGGATCTGGTGGCCCCAACCGATGTCGCTCTTCTGCTCGGCGAGCGCCTGCGCCTCCATTTCGCGCTCCTGCAGCGCGCGCTCGTAGAGGCGGGCGCGCAGCATCGACATGGCCTCCGCCTTGTTGCGGTGCTGCGAGCGTTCGGCCTGGCACTGGACGACGATGTTGGTGGGCAGGTGGGTGATGCGGACCGCGCTATCGGTCCGATTGACGTGCTGCCCGCCTGCGCCCGAGGCGCGGTAGGTGTCGATCCGGAGGTCCTTGTCTGCGATCTCGATGTCGATGGTCTCGTCCACCACGGGGTAAACCCAGACCGAGGCGAAGCTGGTGTGGCGCCTGGCGCCCGCGTCGAAGGGAGAGATGCGGACCAGACGGTGCACGCCGCTCTCGGTCTTGAGCCAGCCGTAGGCGCTCTCGCCCGAGACCTTGATGACCGCCGACTTGATCCCGGCTTCTTCGCCGGG
>JAPOPO010000076.1 GCA_026712885.1 Rhodospirillales bacterium
CGTCGTCGGGTCTTATCCCCATTTAGGCGCTGACGGCAACGGCAACCAACGCGCCGCCTCCACGTTCCATCCCTTCAAGCCTGCGGCCCGGTGGCCGTAAGCTTGCTTACGGGCATGCCCGCACCGCGTCGGGTGGGCGGCGGCGGGTCACCCGAAGGGCCGCAGCGCAGCGCAGGAGCCGCGCAGCGGCTTGACCCGGCGACGCTCATCCGACATCCGCCCGGTCCCCCAGGGACACGATCCGGAATCCATCAAACAACGTGAGCATCGCGCCATCAGGTAGCGTTAGCGCGCTCATGCAGTCCTGCCGGATGCAATCCATGAACGCCTCCGACACCGCCGCCGCGTTGGCCGCGCACGCCGAGCACGTGTGCCGCAAGTACTTGCCGCACGGTCGCCGCCGTGGGCGATACTGGTGCGCCGGCGATGTGCGCGGCGCACCGGGCCGCTCGCTGTTCGTGCGGCTGGAGCCGCCGGGCCCGGTCGGGAAATGGTCGGATCCCGCCGAGCAATTGCACGGCGACCTGCTCGATCTCATTCGGCTCGCCACAGGCGCGCGCTCGCTGCGCGAGGCACTCGCCGAGGCGCGCCGGTTCCTCGCCGAGCCTCTGCCGCCATCAACTTCCCACCCCGACACCTACGACCGCACCGAAGCGGCCCGCAACCTGTGGAACCGCTGCCAGCCCATCGACGGTTCACACGCCGAAAAGTATCTTCACGCCCGCGGCATCCGCCGCTGCCGCTTCCCGGCATTGCGGTTCCACTCCTCGTTGCCATACAGGCCGGATTCCGGCGGCTGGCGCCGCTACCCCGCGCTCGTCGCCGCGGTCGTGGGCGCCGACGGAGAGGTTGCCGGCGTTCACAGAACGTGGCTCGACCCGAAGCGTCCCGCAAAGGCGAACGTCGACGCACCCCGCAGGGGGCTCGGCCGAATCCACGGCTTTGCCGTGCGTTTCGGCGAGACGGCGGCAGCCTCCACCCTGCTGGTAGGCGAGGGCATCGAGACGGTGCTCTCGCTCGTCACCGTCCTGCCGGACGGCGCCTTGCAGGCGATCACCCCGTCCGGCACGTTCGCCGCTGCAGCACTCTCGGCCGGCGGCCTCGGTACGTTCGTGCCGCCTCCGGTGGTGTCTCGGCTGGTCATCGCTCAGGACCGCGACGATGAAGGTGAACGCGCGTCTCGCCGCCTGCAACTGCGTTGCACGCGCCTCGGCATCGCCTCCACGATCCTGCTGCCCGTGGGGAATGACTTCAACGACGATTTGCAGGCGTTCGGCGCCGCACCCCTTGCGACTCGACTGGCGCCGTTGGTGCCGAACTGTCCGACAGGGAATCGGTCTTCACTCGCTGCACACTCGTGATCGCATTGAAAGAAAGGGGAGGAGATGCCTCCCCTGTCACCCCTCCCTGAGGCTGTGTCCGCCTGATTCGCCGTCCGGCCCCTTCCGGGCACGCGAGCGAGCCACGACGCCCGATGGAACCTGCGCAAGCGCAGAACCCATCCGGCACGCGCCCAGCAGTTTCGCGTGCCCTCCCAGGGGCCTCCCGGCGCGGCGGGCGGATCTCTCTCCGATCGGATGGCCACGCTACCCGGCGGGCCACCCGGCAAG
>JAPOPO010000435.1 GCA_026712885.1 Rhodospirillales bacterium
GATCGTCTGGGAGGTGAAGGACAAGCATTCGGGCGACCCCCGCTCGGTGGTGACCATGCGGGCGGGCGATGTCGCCTGCATGCCGGCCGACATCCGCCATCAGGGCTTCTCGCCCAAGCGCTCGATGCTGCTGGTGTGGGAGAACGCCTCGCCGGCGATCCCCGAGATGATCGCCAAGGGCGAGGCGCCGATCGTGCCCGTGCGCTTCTAGATCGTTTCCGCTTTGCACGGAAACGATCTAGCCTTTTGTCGCTCACGGCAGCCGGCCTGCGGCCGGCACCTCCGCGTCGCGCGTCCACGCGCGCGGGCGCACGAGGGCGCCGCAGGAGCGGCGGGCCGCGGTCGCGGCCTGTCGCGTGTCCGTCAAAGATGGACACGCTCTAGCTGCCCGGCGCCCACCTTCCGCCCGCACCGCCACGCTCGCGTCGCGCCCGGCGCATGACCGAGATCGTCCCGCTCGCTGACGCGGTGTCGTCGCTCATCCATGACGGCGATACCGTCGCCATGGAGGGCTTCACCCACCTGATCCCCCATGCCGCCGGCCACGCGGTGATCCGCGCGGGCCTCAGGGACCTCACGGCGGTGCGGATGACGCCGGACCTGATCTACGACCAGCTGATCGGCATGGGCTGCGTCAAGCGGCTGGTCTTCTCCTGGGGCGGCAATCCGGGGGTGGGCTCGCTGCACCGCTTCCGGGACGCGGTGGAGAAGGGCTGGCCCCGGCCGCTCGAGATCGAGGAGCGCAGCCACGCCGACCTCGCCAATGCTTACGTCGCGGGCGCGAGCGGGCTGCCCTTCTCGGTGATCCGGGGTTATGTCGGCTCGGACCTGCCGGCGCACAACCCGGTCATCAAGTTCATCACCTGTCCGTTCACCGGCGAGAAACTCGCGGCGAGTCCCGCCATCTGCCCCGATATCGCGGTGATCCACGCCCAGCAGGCCGACCGCAAGGGCAACGTCATGCTCTGGGGCATCTCCGGCGTGCAGAAGGAGGTGGCGCTCGCGAGCCATAAGGTGCTCGTCACGGTGGAGGAGATCGTGGATGAGCTTGAGCCCAGGCCGGGCGCGGTCCACCTGCCGCATTGGGTGGTGACGGCGGTCTCGCCCGCACCCGGTGGCGCCAGGCCCTCCTATGCGCTCGGCTACTACAAGCGGGACAACACGTTTTACGAAGCCTGGGACGCGATTGCGCGTTCGCGCGAGGCTTTCACGGCCTGGATGGAGCGCCACGTGCTCGGCACCGAGGATTTCGCGGGCTACGAGCGGAGCGTGGCGGCCGCGGCGGTTGCCGAGGGCGCCCGCCGGGCGTAGATAGGGGCCGCGCTGCCCATCGGGCGGCGGACCGCGGAGGGGTGCCGGAGTGGTCGAACGGGGCGGTCTCGAAAACCGTTGTACGCGCGAGCGTACCGTGGGTTCGAATCCCACCCCCTCCGCCATTTCGTTTACTTAAGTCATTGATTTATAACTGTTTCTCAGGACCGTTGCGAATTCCTTCCCCCATTGAATCCCTCATTGCAGCGGGTATCCACGCCATCCTCTTCCACGTTCGCCACACGCTGCGCCGCGCTTCCCCGCCGCCACCTCCCGCTGCCTCACCCCGGGCATATCACCCGTGCCCGGCTTTCCTCTTCCGGGCCTCGTCGAGCGCCGCGCCGGCGCGCTGGAGCGACTCGAGCCATTCGAGTATCTCCGCGCGCCACCATCCGATCGACTGAGGGCCGAGCCTGACCGGCTCCGGGAACGTCCCGTCACGGTAGCGGCGATGGATCGTGGCCTTGCTCAGCCCGGTCAGCCGCATCACCTCGGGCAGTCGCAGAATCCGATTCTCCTGTGCCGGCATCCTCGCTCCCTTCGCCTTCATCGTTCCTCCACGCCCCGATCCGTTCCCCGGGAGGAGGTCCGGGGGCCCGGACGGCTAGAGCCGCATTGACAGTCTCTTGCCGTCTGAACGCGCTTCCCGGAGCGACGGGGAGCGTGCGGCGGTCGCTTGCGACCGGTCCTCGTCGTTCCCGTCCTGGCGCCGCTCCGCCGGGCGATCGACAACCTCACGTTTCTGCCCGTCGCTCCGGCGGGAGAGCGAGGCACCCACGGAGGAGGCGATGCCCTCCAGCCTGCGCAACGCCTCGCGCGGATCGGTCTCGGCGAGGTTGAGAACCGGAATCCGGTGTTGCAGCGCGAGGCGGATGGCCATTCCCGTGCCGCCGTAGTCCTGGCCGTCCCTGGTCCAGCACACCACGGCGTGCACCGGCTGTCTCAGATCGGTTCCCAGCAGCACGGCGACGTTGCGGGCGTGAAGGTCCCGCACCTTCGCCGCGCAGCGCTCCCATGCGGCA
>JAPOPO010000404.1 GCA_026712885.1 Rhodospirillales bacterium
CTCGCGCCTTTCCAGTGACGGCTGGTGGGCCGGGGTCGGCACCTACGTGGGGTCCGACCCGCGCGAGATGGCGAAGGCGGACCTGATCGTCGTCTGGGGCTGCAATCCGGCGTCCACCCAGGTCAACGTGATGACCCATATCGCGAAGGCGCGGAAGTCGCGGGATGCCGCGCTCGTCGTGGTCGATCCTTACGAGACGCGCACCGCCAAGGTGGCCGACCATCACGTGGCCTTGCGGCCCGGCACCGACGGCGCGCTCGCCTGCGGCATCATGCACGTGCTCTTCGCCGAGGACTTCGCCGACCGCGACTACCTCGCCCGCCACACCGATTGTCCGGACGAATTCGAGGCCCATCTCGCCAGCCGCGACCCCGCGTGGGCGTCCGCCATCACCGGCATTCCGGCCGCCGAGATCGTTGCGCTCGCCCGCATGATCGGCCGCATCAAGCGCACCTACATCCGCCTTGGCTACGGCTTCACACGCTCGCGCAACGGGGCCGCGAACATGCACGCCGCCACCTGCATCGCGGCGGTCACCGGCGCCTGGCAGTACGAGGGCGGCGGCGCGATGCACACCAACAAGAGCGTCTACGGCGTCGATCCCACCTTGATCGAAGGGCGCGACGTGATGGACCGCTCCGTGCGGCTCCTCGACATGTCACGCATCGGCCCGGTGCTGACCGGCGATCCGAGCGACCTCGGCGACGGCCCACCGGTCACCGCCATCGTCATGCAGAACGTCAACCCGGCGGCGGTGGCGCCGGAATCGGCCAGGGTGCGGGAGGGACTCCTGCGCGACGACCTCTTCCTAGCCGTGCACGAGCAGTTCATGACCGACACCGCGCGCTATGCCGACATCGTGCTGCCAGCGACGACCTTCCTGGAGCACGACGACATCTACGTGGGCGGCGGCCATATGTACCTGCTGATGGGCGCCAGGGTGATCGAGCCTTACGCGGAAACCCGCTCCAACCACGACGTGATCCGCGCACTCGCCAAGCGGCTCGGCGCCGAGCATCCGGGCTTCGACATGACCGCCTGGGAGCTGATCGACGCGACGCTCAAGCGCTCAGGCCACCCCGACGCGGCGACGCTCAAGGCCATGCGCTGGAAGGACTGCATGCCGGACTTCGAGAGCGCCCATCACCTGAAGGGCTTCGGCTGGCCGGACGGGCGTTTCCGCTTCAAGCCGGACTGGACCAGGATGGGGCCGCGCGGCGCCGAGATACCGGCCTTCCCCGACCACATGGCGGTGACCGAGGCGCCGGACGCGGAACACCCCTTCCGCCTCGTCACCGCGCCCGCGCACAACTACCTGAATTCGAGCTTTACCGAGACGCCCACCAGCATCGCCAAGGAGACCAGGCCCTCTGCCCTCTTCCATCCCGGCGACGCCCGCGACCTCGGCTTCGAGGACGGGGACCGCATTCGCATCGGCAACCGGCGGGGCTCGATCCTGCTTCACGCCCGCATCGCCGGCGCCAACGGCAAGGCGCCGGACAACGGCACCCCCCACGGCCAGCAGCGCGGCACCGTCATCGTCGAGAG
>JAPOPO010000557.1 GCA_026712885.1 Rhodospirillales bacterium
GCCGCGCCAGCGGCATCGAAGGCCCTGAACCCGGGCGGGGTCCACTCAAGGGCCGAGGCACGGGCGGTGGCGGGCACGTGCGAGGCTTGCGCGTCGTCGGACCCGAACGCCCGGGCCACCGAGGACACGATCTGCGCCTTCTTGGACTTCGCACGCGCGGCGGCCCAGTCGGGGCCGAGGATCGTGGAGGCGATCTCCAGGATCTTCGCCTTGTTCAACCGGCTCCAGAACAGCTCCGCGTCGGGCCGGTAGTGTCCCGCAAAGTCGATGTCGAGTCGCGCCACGGTGGCCTCCAGTTCCGGCCGCGCCGAGGGCTCGAAGGCGAGCTGCCCCTTGACCGTGCGCGCCACGCAGGCGGCGAACAGCGACTGCTTGTCGGCGTCGGACAGTTCCCGCAGCGCCTGAAACGCTTCGCGGTCGTCGTCCATGTCGAGCCATTTCAGCGGCAGGACGGAGCGGTTGAGTTCCAGCATGCCCTCACCGCGGGCGGCTTCTGCAAAGCGCTCGTCGTTGCCGCGGATCGGCGGGCGGTCGCGGGTCTCCACGACGGAGATGTCCAGCGCATGCGGCCGGTACCCGGTGAGGAACACGCTTCTGGCCATCTGGAACAGCGACAGGTCGAACGCGGCGGAGAAGTCCTGCGCCAGGTGCGCCTTGATCAGCGACGTGCGGATGGCCCGAAGGTCGTCGCCCAGCCCGATCCCGATGCCGGTGGCCCTGCGGGCGGCAGCCTCGGGATCCGGCACCGGATCGGGACGAGACAGCGCCGGCGGCTGAACGCGGCCATCGAGGTCGTGGCCGGGGTCCGCGGTTTCGCCGCCCGCGCCATTGGCGGGCGAGGATTTGCTGTCCGCAGGATTGCCGTCCGCAGGACCGAGGTCTTCCGGGCGCACCAGCCCCTGGATCAGGTGCAGGGTGCCCTCGTCGGAGACGGTGACGATGGCGCCGGCCATCTCCCGGTCCTTGCGCCGGAATACGGCGCGTGCGGAGACGGCGGCGTCGATGGCCTCAAGGCGCGCCTCGATGCGCTCCAGTTCGGTCTCCGCCTCCTCGGTCCAGGCGTCGTCGTCGAGTTCGGTCAGCGCCTGACGGCGGGCGGACAATTGCTCGACTTCCCGTGCCTCGGCTTCGGTGGGCTCGCCGGGTTTCGGGCGGATGCGCGCGAACCGCGCCGTGTCGCTCCACTCGACTTCGACCCGTGCCTCGGCCCAGGACCACTTCGTGCGGAGTTCCTCGGCCGCGGTCTCGAGCCGCTCGAGTGCGAGCTTTCTGAGCAGCGCGGGATCGTCGAACCAGGTGCCTCTCTCGTCCTCCTCGGCGAAGAGGTCTCTTGTAAGCGCCCCGCCGGCGGCCTCGTAGGCGGCCGCACCGATATATTTCGCGATCGCGGATGTCGCCGGCATCCGACCTTCCGTCAGGAGCCTGCGGATCTGCCACACGCTGGGCCCGTAGTGCTGGGCCTTGAGCTCCTCCCAGACTGCGCGCTGAAGTTCCGCGTCGGCGGTGACGCAGAAGGCCTGCAGACATTGCAGTCCCATCTCACCGGCACGGTAGGCGTCGAGGAGTTCGGGGGCGGCGTTGCCGAGGCGCAGCCTCTGCTCGACGGTGCGTTCGGAAACGCCGAAGCGGGCGGCGATCTCGGCGACGGTGCCTCCGGCGTCGGCGAGCCTGGCGAAGGCTTCGACCTGGTCTGCCGGGTGCATGGCCGTGCGCACGGTGTTCTCGACAAGAGACAGCTCGGTGGCGGGGCTGTCGCCCGGGAGCACGTGGCAGGCGACGGGGTGATCGGGCGCGACGGCGCCGTCGTCGGCAAGGGCCTGCAGTGCCGCCAGGCGCCGGCCGCCGGCGACGACTTCGTAGCGGCCGGCATCGTCGTCCGCGGATTCGACAGGCCGGACCAGGAGGTTTTCCAGCAGCCCGTGGGCGGCGATGGATGTTTTGAGCTGATCGAACGCCGTGCCTTCGGCGGGGGTCTTCCTCACGTTGGCGGGCGAGAGGATCAGCGAATGAAGGGGGAGGCACCGAATGGTGCGGTCGGGATCGGACATGGAGACCTCCTGAATCGGCCCCGGCGCGGGGCACGGAAGGAACGGGAAAGGGGCGCGAACCGGAGTCTCCGGGCGCTCTCCGGTTCGACCCGATCCACGCTTCTCCCGGACTCCATGGAGTGCCGCCCCGGTGGGCGGCGAGGGAGGAAGGATCGTACCGTTCGGATCAAATCCAGCCTCTGTCGGCGAGGCTGACGAACGAGCTGTCGGTGACGACGAGATGATCGAGCAGCCGGATGTCGACGAGGGCCAGGGCTCGGCCGAGCTTCAGCGTGATGCCGCGGTCGGCCTCGCTGGGTTCTGAAATATTGGAAGGATGGTTGTGAACGAGGATCACGGCCGCGGCGTTGTTGTCCAGTGCCTTCTGCACGACCACCCGCGGGTACACGGCCGCCCCGTCGACGGTGCCGTGGAAGAGTTCGGCGATCTGGATCAGGCGATTGCGGGCGTCAAGAAAGATGACGCCGAAGACTTCGTTGCGCCGGCCCGAGAGCTTCAGGCGCAGGAATTGCTGGACCTCCTGCGGCGCGTTCACGGTGCGGCCGCGGCGGAAGCGCCCCGACAGCACCTTCAGGGCGAGGGCGACGACGGAGGATTGCTCGGCGATCGACAGCGAGGCGGGGGTCAGCGAATGAAATCGGTCTTCGCGGGCGGAGGCGGCATTCGGTGCGGACATGGGCGACGGACTCCTCAAAGGGATCGGGAAAGGATGGAAGCAACCGGATCGGGCGGGAACGCACCGGCGAACGAACGCACGCCGGCCTCCGGGATTCGCCCCTTACCGGCCGTCCTCCACTCCGTGCGGTGCGGTGCAGGATGACGCCGCCAGCGTACGGATCATATGCAACCGCGTTCGGCCAGGGACACGAATGAGCCGTCGGTGACGACGAGGTGATCGCCCCGCCGGAGGGCCACGCGGGCGAGCGCGCGGGCGCGCTTCAGCGTGATGCCGCAGTCGGCCTCGCTGGGTTCTGAAATATTGGAAGGGTGGTTATGCACGAGGATCAGGGCCGCGGCGTTGTTGTCCAGGGCCTTCTGGACAACGACCCGCGGGTACACCGTCGCCCCGTCGACGGTGCCGTGGAAGAGTTCGGCCATCCGGATCAGGCGATGGCGGGCGTCAAGAAAGATTACGCCGAAGACCTCGTTGCGTCGGCCCGAGAGCTTCAGGCGCAGGAATTGCTGGATGTCCCCCGGCGCGTTCACGGTGCGGCCGCGGCGGAAGCGCCCCGACAGCACCTTCAGGGCGAGGGCGACGACGGAGGATTGCTCGGCGCTCGACAGCGAGGCGGGGGTCAGCGAATGGAATCGGTCTTCGCGGGCGGAGGCGGCATTGGGTGCGGACATGAGCGACGGGCTCCTCAAAGGGGACGGGAAAGGGTGGAGGCAACGGAATCGGCCGGGAACGCGTCGGCGGGCGAACGCACGCCGGCCCCCGGTATCCGGCCCTTACCGGCCGGGCTCCACTCCGTGCGGGGCGGTGCCGGCTGACGCCGCCTGTGAACGGATCATATGTAACCGCGTTCGGCCAGGGACACGAATGAGCCGTCGGTGACGACAATGTGGTCGAGGAGCCGCACGTCGATGAGCTCCAGCGCGCTGCCGAGCTTCCGGGCGATGTCGCGATCGGCCCCGCTCGGCTCGGCGATTCCCGAGGGGCGGTTACGGAACAGCACCACGGCGGCGGCGTTGTTGTCCAGGGCCTTCCGCACGACGACACGCGGAGAAACGGCCGCCCAATCGACGGTGCCCCGGAAGAGTTCGACGACCCGGATGAGGCGATGTCGGGTGTCGAGAAGAACGATCCCGAACACCTCGTTGCGGCGGCCCGAGAGTTTCAGGCGCAGGAATCGCTGGATGTCCTCCGGCGCGGTGAAGGCTCGGCCCGGCCGGTAGCGGCTGGACAACACGTTCAGGGCGAGAGCGACGACGGAAGATTTTTCGCTTTTCGACAGGCAGGCGGGCGAAAGCGCGGCGAAACGGTTCTCGGCCGTGGGCGGGGTGTTGGATGCGGGCATGGTCGACAGGCTCCTCGACGGTTCCGGGGAAGGCAGCGGAAAGAAAGGGACGGATCCCGGGCGTTGGCCGGCGACGGGAACACCCCCGCCGGCACCCGGAATCCGCCC
>JAPOPO010000203.1 GCA_026712885.1 Rhodospirillales bacterium
CGATCGCGGGATCTCAGGCCAGGGCGAGCTCCCCGGCGGGCTGCGCGTGAAGCGGCGGGCGGGCGCGCTCTTCGAACAGCTCTGCGACGAGCAGGGCTCCAACAGCGCCCAGCCGCACGTCTATTCCGACTGGCTCACCGTGTACGCCATGGCGGTCAACGAGGAGAACGCCGGCGGAGGCAAGGTGGTCACCGCGCCCACCAACGGCGCCGCCGGCGTAATTCCGGCCGTGGTGCGCTACTACCTCGACCATTGCCTGGATGCCGGGAGGGCGCGGATCGGGGAATTCCTGCTAACCGCCGCGGCCATCGGCGGGCTGATCAAGGCCAACGCGTCGATTTCCGGTGCCGATGCCGGCTGCCAGGCGGAAGTGGGCTCTGCCGCCGCCATGGCTGCCGCCGGTCTCTGTGCGGTGCTGGACGGCACGCCGGCCCAGGTGGAGAACGCGGCCGAGATCGCGCTCGAGCACCATCTCGGCATGACCTGTGATCCGGTCGCGGGCCTCGTTCAGGTGCCGTGCATCGAGCGCAACGGCATCGGCGCGATCAAGGCCGTCGCCGCCGCCTCGCTCGCGCTCAGGGGCGACGGCACCCACTTCATGCCCCTCGACAACTGCATCGAGGCGATGCGCGAGACCGGCAAGGAAATGAGCGCCAAGTTCAAGGAAACCAGCCTCGGCGGCCTCGCGGTGAACATGCCGGAGTGCTGAGGCTATCCGCCTCCGTTGATCGTCACTCGGCGGCTTCTTCGGCTGGCGGCTGGACCAGCTCCTCTGCCTGAGCCTCGCGGGGGTCGAGTTCGACCGGCTCCAGCGTCGGGATCGACGACGAGGCTGGGGTGACGCCCAGCGATTCGAACTTGCGTGCGGCGGGCAGCACGCGGCTCTCGAGGGAGCCCACGCCCTTGTTGTAGCGGTCCACCGTCTGCCGCAGCGACTTGCCGAGATCGCCCATGTGCCCGCCGAAGACCTTGATCCGCTCGTAGAGATCGCGGCCCTGCGCCGCCACGACCTGCGCATTCTCGGCCAGCTTCTCCTGCTGCCAGCCGTAGGCGATGGTTTTCACCAGCGCGATGAGGGTGGTCGGCGTGCTGATGAGGACCCGCTGGCGCACGGCGTTCTCGAAAAGCTCGGGGTCGCTCTCGATCGCTGCGGTGAAGAACGATTCGCCAGGCACGAACATCACGACGAATTCGGGCGTCTCGGGCAGGGCCTTCCAGTAGTCCCGCGATGAGAGCGCGCGCACGTGATCCCGGACCTGGCGCGCATGGTCGCCGATGAAGCGCTCGCGCGCCTCTTCGTCGGGCGCTTCCACGGCACTGAGATAGGCGTCGAGCGGCGTCTTGGCATCGACGATGATCGACTTGCCGCCGGGAACGCGGATGATCACGTCCGGCCGCAACCGGCCCTCTTCGCCCTCGATGGTCGACTGCTCGACGAAGTCCACGTGCTCGGTCATGCCGGCCATGTCGAGCACGTTCCGAAGCTGATACTCGCCCCAGCGCCCGCGGGTCTGGGGCCGCCGGAGCGCCTGCACGAGGCGGCTGGTCTCCGTGCGGAGGCCCGTCTGCCCCTCCGCCAGGCTCTTCACCTGCTCCGAGATAGCCCGGTAGGCACCCTCGCGCGCCTTCTCGATCGCGTCCACCTTGTGCTCGAACTTGGTGAGGCTTTCGCCCAGCGGCTTGACCAGGGTCTCGATCGCGACTCGGCGTTTCTCCAGGTCGTCCTTGGCGCTCGCGCTGTGCTTCTCGAACCGTTCGCTCACGAGCTTCAGAAAGCTCTCGCTGTTCTTTCCGAGCACCTCCGAGGCGAGGCCCGCGAACTTCTTCTCGAGCTCGGCGCCCATCCGGGTGAGCTCGGCGACACGGGCCTCGTGGCTCTTGCGCTCGGCCTCCAGCGCCGCTTCGAGCGCCGCCTTCTTCCTGTCGATGTCCTGAAGCCGGTCCCGCAGCGCGGAGCTCTCTTCTTCGAGCCCGGGCACACGCTCGGCGGCGGCGGCGAGGCGGGCGACCTCCGTTGCACGCGCCTCCCGCTCCCGCGCCGCTCTCCGCGTCGACGGGAGCACGAGGGTGACAAAGCAGACCACCGCGCCCGCAAGAGCCGCCAGCACGATGACGATGATCGTCAGCCCGAGGCTCATGTCGTCGATCCGTCGTTCCCTTGCCGCAGGCCCGCTGTCTTCAGAAGTTCAGGCGCTTGAGGTCGATGACCGCGGCACGGGCCCGCAGCTTGTCGACCACGTCGTCGGGTACCACCGAGTCCACGCCGATGAGGCCGATCGCATCGCCGCCCGGCTCCCTGCGCCCCAGGTTGAAGGTGGCGATGTTGATACCGGCCTCGCCGAGGATGGTGGCCACCGCGCCGATCAGGCCCGGCCTGTCCTCGTTGGTGAAGTAGAGCATGTGCGGGCCGAGCTCGGCCTCGACCTCGATTCCCTCGACTTCCACGATCCGCCGCCCGCCGCGGCCGATGAGCGTGCCGGCCACGCCCTGCGGCTCATCCTGCGACAGAACCTCCACGCGCATGAGGGTCTGATAATCCGCCGTCGTCGCGCTCTTGACTTCGCGCACCGCGATGCCGCGCTCGCGGGCTATGAAGGGGGCGTTGACGATGTTGATGTTGTCGAGGCGCGGGGCGAGCAGGCCCTGGAGGGCGGCAGCGGTGAGCAGCCGCGAATCCAGTGCACTGGCCTGGCCTTCGTAGGCGACCGTGACGCCGCGGATGCGGCCATCGGCGATCTGGCCGGCAAAGCTCCCTATCTGCTCTGCAAGGGTGAGATAGGGGCCGAGCTTCGCCATCTCCTCGGGCGACACGGAGGGGGCGTTGACCGCGTTAACGACAGTGTCGGTCAGCAGGTATTGGGCCATCTGCTGCGCGATTTGCAGCGCCACGTTCTCCTGTGCCTCGACCGTGGAGGCGCCGAGGTGGGGGGTCGCGATCACCTCATCGAGCGTAAAGAGCGCGTTTTCCCGCGCCGGCTCCTCTTCGAACACGTCGAGCGCGGCACCAGCCACGTGGCCGCTTTCGATGGCGCTCTTCAGGTCGCGCTCCACGACGAGCCCGCCCCGCGCGCAGTTCACGATGCGGACGCCCGGCCTGGTCTTGGCGAGTGCATCGGCGTCGATGATCCCCCGCGTCTCGTCCGTGAGCGGGACGTGCAGGGTAATGACGTCGGCCTCGCGAAGCAGCTCGTCCATCGTCGCCAGCGTCACGCCGAGGGAAGCGGCACGCTCCGGCGCGAGGTAGGGGTCGAAGGCGATGACCCGCATTCTGAGCCCTTGGGCGAGGGTCGCGACGATGGCGCCGATGGTGCCGCAGCCGACAACTCCGAGCGTCTTGTCGCGAAGCTCGACGCCCATGAAGCGGCCGCGCTCCCAACTGCCCTTGCGGGTGGAGCGGTCGGCCTGCGGAATTCGCCGCGCGAGCGCGCACATCATGGCGATGGTGTGCTCGGCCGCGGTCACGGAATTGCCGTGGGGCGTATTCATCACCACAATTCCGCGCTTGGTCGCCGCGTCCATATCGACGTTATCAACTCCGGTGCCGGCGCGGCCCACGACCTTGAGCCGGGCGGCCCGTTCCACCAACTCCGCAGTCACTTTGGTGGATGAGCGGACAACGAGGCCTTCATAGTCGTCGATGATGTCGGCCAGCGCCCCGGGCGTGAGCCCGGGTTGCACGCTGACCTCGATGCCGCGTTCGGCGAACGCCTGCACGGCGATCTCGCTGACCTCGTCTGCTATCAGGACTCTCGGCATCGCCTCAGGACCCCGCGACTGGGCGGTTCAGCCCACTCCCTGCCGGTGCATCTCGTCCCAGGCCCAATCGAGCCAAGGGGTCAGCGCTTCGAGATCGCCGCGCTGCACCGTGCCGCCGCACCAGATGCGAAGCCCCGGCGGAGCGGCCCGGTGGGTCTTGATATCATACGCGGCGTTCTCCGCCTCCAGCAGCGCGCACATCAGCTTGATCGCGTCCCACTGCTCGTCGGTGCCGAGGCCGCTGAACCAGGGGTCCACGATGCTGAGGCACACCGATGTGTGGGAGCGGGTCTCCGGCGCCTCCGCCAGGAAGTCGACCCATGCGCGCTCCGCGACCCATGCCTCGACGACGCCGAAGTTGGCCTGTGTCCGCGCGATCATTCCGTCCTGCCCGCCGATGGACTCGATCCAGCGGAGGGCGTCGAGCGCGTCTTCGATCGCCATCATCGAGACGGTGTTGATGGTCTCGCCCCGGAAGATGCCCTCGTTGAGGCGGCCGTCGCCGGTGGTGAGCCGGAACACCCGGGGCACCGGCCACGGCGGCGGCACGCTCTCCAGCCGCTCCACCGCCCTCGGGCCCAGGATCAGCATGCCGAACCCCGCTTCGCCCCCCAGCACCTTCTGCCAGGAGTAGGTGGTGACATCGAGCCTGGTCCAGTCCATCGGATAGGCGAGGACGGCTGAAGTGGCGTCGCACAGGGTGAGACCCGCGCGGTCGACGGCGATCCATTCGGCATCGGGCACGCGCACGCCGGACGTGGTGCCGTTCCAGACGAAGACCGTGTCGCGGTCGGGGTCGACCTGCGCAAGGTCGGGGATGCGGCCGTAGGGCGCGTCGATCACGCGCGCGTCCAGCGGGCGCAGCTCGCGCTCGCCGTCGATGGCCCAGAGCGCGCCGAAATTGTCCCAGCGCAGGAAGTCTACTCCGCGCGGGCCGAGCAGCGACCACATGGCCATCTCGATGGCGCCCGTATCGGAGCCGGGCACGATGCCGAGGCGCCACTCGTCGGGCAGGCCGAGAAGCGCGCGCGAGCGCTCCAGCAGCTCCTGGATTCGCGCCAGCGGCTCTCTCGCCCGGTGAGACCGGCCCAGCAGCGCGCCCGAAAGGACGTCGACGGACCAGCCGGGGCGCTTGGGGCAGGGCCCGGAGGAGAAGAGCGGATTGTCTGGACGGACGGTGGGCTTCATGGGGCGGAACGGTCGGTACAGGCCTCTCGGGCTCAGACCGCGATCGATCCCTCGAGATACTGCACGGCGCGGCCAGCAAGCCGGACGCGGTCGCCCGCGACCGTGCACCCCACCGCCCCGCCGCGCGCCGAAACTTGGTGGGCGTGAAGAATTGTCTTGCCCAGTCGTTCCCCCCAGAACGGAGCGAGCATGCAATGGGCGGATCCGGTAACCGGGTCTTCGGGGACCCCGAGTCGGGGGGAGAAGAAGCGTGAAACGAAGTCTGCGCTCTCGCCAGGCGCGGTCACGATGATCCCGCGCCTCTGGTCGAGGCGGGCCAGTGCCGTCATGTTGGGCTCGATTGCCCTGACTTCGGCCTCGGTCTCGAACAGCGCGAGATAGTCCATGTCAGCGAAAACCGCCACGGGCTCGGCCCCGAGACCCTCGGCGAGGTCGGCCGGCGGCTCGACGGGGTGGGCCGCCAATGCCGGGAAATCCATGATAAGGCTGTCGTCGTCGCGGGCGACATGCAGGCGCCCGCTTCGGGTCTCGAAGGCGACCGAATCGGCATCCGGCTGCACGTGGCGAAACACGACATAGGCGCTGGCGAGGGTCGCATGACCGCAAAGATCGACCTCCGCCAACGGCGTGAACCAGCGCAACGCGTAGGTGCCGTTGGCCGGCAGGAAAAAAGCGGTCTCCGACAGGTTGTTCTCGTTCGCGATGGCCTGCAGCGTGGCATCATCGAGCCAGGATTCCAGGGGGCACACCGCAGCCGGGTTGCCGCCGAACACCGTGTCGGTGAACGCATCGATCTGGAATATCCGCAGGCGCATGCAACAGTTTATTGACGATCGCAGACAGGCGTGCAAGGTGAGGCAGGGACTGCGGCGCCGCACGCCGCACTGCAACGATCGGGTTCCGCCGACGGCATGGACCGCGACTCCTTGCGAGCATTCCGGACAATCGCGTTGGCTGCCTCCGTGGGGGCGGCAGCACTTTGCATGTCGGCGTTCGCCACGCCGAAGGCAACGGCAGCGGACTTCTTCGAGGCCTACGAGAGGTTTCAGCGGGGCGAATACCGCGAGGCGCGCGCCATCTGGTCCAAGCTCGCTTACGCCGGCGACGTCGATGCGCAGTTCAACCTCGGCACGCTCTACGAGAACGGCCTGGGCGTGGAGGCAGACGCCGAGCAAGCGGCGCGCTGGTATCGTGCTGCGGCGGCGCGCCGGGTAGACCTTGCCCGACTTGCGTTGGCGCGCCTGCAACGTGCGGGCGCGCTGGAGCCCGAACCGGATGAAGACCAGATCAAGCTTCTCGAAACCGCCGCTCGCCGCGGTCTGGCCGAGGCCCAATATGAGCTCGGCGTGGCCTTTGACCGCGGGCTCGGCGTCACACAGAATCATGCGACGGCGGCGGGCTGGTACCAACGTGCGGCAGAGCAGGGCCTGACCGACGCTCAATACAATCTGGCGACTCTCTACGACGAAGGGCTGGGCACCCCGCGCGATATTGGGCAGGCGCGGGAATGGTATGTCCGCGCCGCCGACGCCGGCGAGGCGCGGGCCATGAACAATCTCGGCTACATCTACGAGAAGGGATTGCTCGGCGTCAGGGACTACGGCAATGCGGTCGTGTGGTACCGCCGCGCGGCGCGCGAGGGTCTCGCCATTGCGCAGAGTAATCTGGCGGCGCTTCACTACCTTGGCCGGGGCGTGACCCGCGACTTCGAGAAGGCCTACCACTGGTACAGGGCCGCTGCCGCGCAGGGCGACGCGCTGGGGCAGAACGGCCTCGGCCTGCTCTATGCCAATGGCCTCGGCGTCGAGCGCGATCTGGTCCAGGCGATGGCCTGGTTCAGCTTAGCTGTCTATGCCGAGGGGCCTGCCGGCGAAGATGCGATCCACTACCGCGATCGGCTTAGCCGCCTCATGTCGCCGGAGGAGCGCGCCGAGGCGGCGGCCCTGAGCGCCGAACTCCTGACGCGGGCCGACATCCAGGAAGCACCGGAGCAACCCATATTCGGTGTCTCGCTGCCAAGGCCTGCGAACGGCTTCCGCGATTCTGCCATTTACGCGCAGCGGCTGCTCAAGTCGCTGGGATACTATGGTGCGGCGGTAGACGGAGTCGCCGGGGAGCTCACCATCAAGGCGACCCGGCAATTCTTGAGGGATAATGGGCTGCACATGGAACCGCAGATCACGCGCGATTTGGTGGAGGCGCTGGAAGAGGTGCGAGAGGACCGCATTGCGGAGGCGGCCGCTGCTGCTGCCGAGGAAGAAGCCGCGAGGCAGGAGAGCGTTGAAGAGCCTGCCGACGAGATGATCGAGCATAACGGGCAAGGCCGGTCATGAGGCGAATGCGCGCGTTGGTTCCCGCAACCCCGGTGGCGCTGGCTGCGTCGATCGGGCTGGTCTTGGTACTGCTCCTGGGCTGTGCGACGGGAGACGAGGAGGCCTACGTCGAACGCTCGGTCGAGGAGCTTTACAACGAGGCGATGGATAGCCTGCTGAACGATGACTTCGACGCCGCGGCGGCGGGCTTCCTCGAGGTCGAGCGTCAACACCCCTATTCCGTCTGGGCGACGCGGGCGCAGATAATGTCGGCGTTCGTCTACTACCAGGGCAACCTCTATGACGAGGCCATCGCCGCGGCGAGCCGGTTCGTCGAGCTGCACCCGGGCCATCGAGACGCCGCCTACGGCTACTACCTGATCGCCATGTCCCACTACGAACAAGTCTCGGATGTGGGCCGGGATCAGAGCACCACTGGGCGCGCGTTGCAGGCCTTGGAAGAGGTGGCGCGCCGGTTCCCCGGCAGCGTCTACGCGCGCGATGCCCGCCTCAAGATTGATCTGGCGCGCGATCATCTCGCTGGCAAGGAGATGACCGTTGGCCGCTACTACCTGCGGCGCGGGAACCCTGTCGCGGCGATCGGGCGCTTCCGCATGGTCATCGAGAACTACCAGACCACGAGCCACACGCCGGAGGCGTTGCACCGCCTGACCGAGGCGTATCTGGCGCTGGGCGTGCCCAACGAGGCGCAGACCTCGGCGGCGGTCCTAGGCCACAACTATCCGGGAAGCCGTTGGTACCAGCACAGCTATGCTCTGCTCGTCGACTCGGACCTCAAGCCCGAGGTCGACGAGGAGTCCTGGATTAGTCAGATCTTCGGCGACGTGTTCTGACGCGGGCAGATGCTTCGGCGCCTCTCGATCCGCAACTATGTTCTGATCAGCAGCCTGGATATCGACCTCGGCGCCGGCATGGCCGTCTTCACGGGCGAGACGGGCGCCGGCAAGTCGATTCTTCTGGATGCCCTTGGACTCGCCCTCGGCGCCCGCGCGACCTCAGGAGTCGTGGCGCGTGGCTGCGACCGTGCCAGCGTCGCCGCCGTGTTTGCCATTGACGGCAGCGATCCGGTCCACACCCTCTTGGCGGAGCACGACCTCGACCGCGGCGGCGAGCTTCTGCTGCGCCGCGTGATCGGAGCCGACGGGCGCAGCCGTGCCTTCGTCAACGATGCGCCGACGGGACTCGCCCTGCTGCGGAGAATCGGCAGCCTGCTGGTCGAGATCGACGGGCAGACGGAAGCCGGCGGGCTGCTCGACCCGGCACAGCACCTGACCATGCTGGATGAGTTCGCCGGGCAGGGGGCAGAGCGGGAGAGCCTCGCCGCCGCTCATGCGGCATGGCGGGCGGCCCAGGCAGCGCAGGAGGACGCGGAGGCCACGCAGGAGGCATCGCTGCGGGAAGAGGAGTATCTGCGGCACGCGGTTTCCGAGCTGGAGGCGCTCGCACCGGAGAGCGGCGAGGAGGAGCGCCGGGCCGCCGAGCGCACGATGCTGCTGAACGGCCAGAAGATTGCCGAGGCGTTGGACGCGGCATCGGCCGGCATGACCGGGGAGAGCGGCGTGGGCTCTCGTCTCCGGGCGGCGCGCCGCGAGATCGAGCGTGTCGCCCCCGCTGCGGCAGGCACGTTGGACGCCCTGCTCGAGAGTCTCGAACGGGCAGCGATCGAGGCGGAGGAGGCAGAGGGTGCCTTGAGCACGGCGCTCGGCGCGCTCGACACCGACGCGGTCCGGCTCGAAGCGGTCGAGGAGCGTCTGTTCTCGCTCCGAGCTGCCGCGCGCAAGCATCGCACCGTCCCCGATTCCCTGCCTGCGCTGCTGACAAGACTGCGGGGAGAGCTCGATCAGATCGAAGGCGGCGCCGACCGCCTCGTCGCGCTGCGCGCGGCGACTGAGGCGGCGCATGGGGCTTACCGCGACAAGGCCGATGCGGTGCGGCGTGGGCGGCGGCGCGCGGCATGCGCGCTCGACCAGGCGGTGGCGGGTGAACTCACGCCGCTCAAGCTCGCACGCGCCCGCTTCAGCGCGGCGCTCGACCCGGTCGCCGAAGGGGCGGAGAGCCGGACCGGGATCGACCGCTGCCGCTTCATGCTGGCACCCGATCCCGGTGCGGACCCGCAGCCGCTGGCTAAGGTCGCCTCCGGCGGCGAGCGGGCCCGGCTCCTGCTAGCGCTCAGGGTCTGCCTCGCGCGCGCGGCCGGACTCTCGACGCTGGTCTTCGACGAGATCGATCGCGGCATCGGCGGTGCGGTCGCGGACGCCGTCGGCGAGCGCCTGGCGCGGCTCGCTCAGGATGTGCAGGTGCTGGTGGTCACGCATTCGCCCCAGGTCGCGGCGCGCGGCGATCATCACTATCGGGTCACCAGAAGCGAAGGGGAGCAGGGGGCGACTGCACGGGTCGCGCTGTTGGACGAGGATCAACGGCAGGAGGAAATCGCGCGCATGCTCTCGGGTGCGCAGGTCACCGAGGAAGCCCGCGCCGCCGCCGACAGCCTGCTCTCACGGGCCAGCGCATGAGCGACGAGACGACAGTGCCCGAGGAACTCTCCCGCGAAGCGGCCGAACGCGAGCTCGAGCGGCTGGCACGGGACATCTCCCGCCACGATTCGCTCTACTACGTCGACTCCGCGCCGGAGTTGAGCGATGCCGAGTATGACGCGCTCAGGCGGCGCAACGAGGCCATCGAGGCATGCTTGCCCGACCTGAAGCGCGCCGACAGCCCGAGCGAGCGTGTCGGCGCGCCGCCGTCGTCGAGCTTCGCCAAGGTTCGTCACAGCCGACCCATGCTCTCGCTCGGCAACGCCCTCGATGACGACGACCTGGCCGAGTTCGAGGGCCGGGTGCGGCGCTTCCTCAATCTGGGCGAGGACGAGCCCGTGGTGCTCTACGGCGAGCCCAAGATCGACGGGCTCTCGGCGACGCTGCACTACCAAGCGGGCAAGCTCGTGCTCGGTGCCACCAGAGGCGATGGCGAGACCGGCGAGGATGTGACGGAGAATCTGCGCACGCTGCGCGACCTGCCGCACACGCTGACGGGTACCGACGTGCCGGAGCGGCTGGAGGTCCGGGGCGAGGTGTACATAGGGCTCGCCGACTTCGCGGCCCTCAATCGGGAACGGGAGGCGGAAGGCGAAGAGGCGTTCGTCAATCCGCGCAACACGGCCTCGGGCGGCCTGCGTCAGCTTGACACGGCGCTCACCGCGAAGCGTCGGCTCCGCTTCTTCGCCCACGGCTGGGGCGAGGCGAGCGCGTCGCTGGGCGAGTTCCAGGGCGACGTCCTCGCGCGGCTCGATAAGTGGGGGTTCTCGCTGGCGCCGCTCGCCCGGCGCTGCGTCGGTCTCGACGAGGCTCGCGCGCTGCATCGGGATATCGAGGCTGCGCGTCCCACGCTCGACTTCGAGATCGATGGCGTCGTCTTCAAGGTCGACCGCCTCGATTGGCAGAAGCGCTTGGGCGCCGCCGGCCGCGCGCCGCGCTGGGCGATCGCCTACAAGTTCCCGGCCGAGCAAGCCGAGACCGTGCTGCACCGCATCTCGATCTCGGTCGGGCGCACCGGGGCGCTGACCCCGGTCGCCGAGCTGGAGCCGGTGCATGTCGGCGGCGTCACCGTCTCCCGCGCAACGCTCCACAACGAGGACGAGATCGCGCGCAAGGACATCCGTGCCGGCGACGCGGTGGTTGTGCAGCGCGCCGGCGACGTGATCCCGCAGGTCGTCCGCGTGATCGAGGAGAGGCGGCCGGCCGGGAGCGAGCCGTTCGTTCCGGCCGACGTCTGTCCGGAATGCGGCAGCCACGCGGTGCGGGAGGAGGGCGAGGCGGTGCGGCGCTGCACCGGCGGCTTGGTCTGCCCGGCCCAGGCGTTGGAGCGCCTGCGCCATTTTGTCGCGCGCGATGCCTTCGACATCGAGGGGCTCGGCGCCAAGCAGATCGAGGCGTTCTATGCGGAGGGACGGGTACAGAGCCCGGCCGACATCTTCGACCTGGAGACAAAGGACGGCACCGAAGAGTTCCCGAAGCTCGCGGAGCGCGAGGGCTGGGGTGAGACCTCTGCCACCAATCTCTATCGCGCCATCGAGGCGCGCCGGCGCATCTCCCTCGACCGCTTCATCCACGCGCTGGGGATCCGCCATGTCGGGCAAACCACCGCGCGCCTGCTCGCGCGCCGCTACGGCACGGTCGAGGACTGGCGCACGGCGATGGATGCGGCTTCGGAACCGGAGAGCGAGAGCCTGGAGGCCCTCAACGATATCGACGGGATCGGTCCGGTGGTCGCCAAGGCCATCGTCGAGTTTGTGGCCGAGCCCCGCAACGGCGCGATCCTCGATGCGCTCTGCGAGCGGCTCGAGATCGAGCCGGTCGAGGCGCCGACCGCGGATTCGCCCGTTGCCGGCAAGACGGTCGTCTTCACCGGCAAGCTGCGGCAAATGACCCGGCAAGAGGCGAAGGCGCGGGCCGAGACGCTCGGCGCGCACGTGGCGGGATCCGTATCGAAGGCGACCGATTACGTGGTGGCGGGCGAGGATGCGGGGTCCAAGCTAAAGCGGGCCGAGGCGCTCGGCGTGACGGTGCTGAGCGAGGACGAATGGCTCGCCGTTGCCGCCGGGGAGTCGCCGCCGGCAGCGGACGATGGCGGCGATGGCGACGGCTAGACCCGCAAGCAGCGAAGCCTCCGCCTCGGCCGAGAATATGGTCGAGTGGTTGGTCGCGCCGGGACTCGTGCCTTATCCCGATGCCGTCGCCTCTATGGAGGAGCGTGTCGCCGGCATTCTCGCGCACTCGGCGCCTGAACAGGTTTGGCTGCTGGAGCATCCGCCGCTCTACACCGCCGGCACGAGCGCGATAGCCGATGACCTGCTCGATTCGCTAGGTCTCCCGGTCTTCAAGACGGGCCGCGGCGGCCAGTACACCTATCACGGTCCCGGTCAGCGGGTTGCCTACGTCATGCTCGACCTCGCCGGGCGCAGGCGCATGGACCTCCGCTGCTTCGTGCGCGATCTGGAGCGATGGTTGATCGGCACACTCGCCGAGTTCGGCGTGACCGGCATGTGCCGCGCCGGCCGCGTCGGCATCTGGGTCGAGACAAACGGCGGCGAGGCAAAGATCGCGGCGATCGGGGTGCGCGTGCGCCGCTGGGTCACCTTCCACGGCGTCTCACTGAACGTCGCTCCCGATCTCACCCATTACCAGGGCATCGTCGCCTGCGGCATCCGTGAGCACGGCGTTACCTCGCTCGCCGCCCTCGGGATCGAGGCCACGATGGCGGATGTCGACCAGGCGCTCCGGTGCAATTTCGACGCAGTGTTCGGCTAGTGGGCGCCGCGGGAGAGGTTGAGCCCGACCACGCCGATGATGATGAGGACGATGGAGCCGATTCTGAGCGGCCCCATGGGCTCCTTGAACCAGACGTAGCCGATCACGGCGATTACTGCCGTTCCGATACCTGCCCAGATCGCGTAGGACAGGCCGAGGTCGAGCTTCTTCAGCGCAAGCGCGAACAACACGAAGCTGACGCCGTAGAGGAGGAATATCAGCGCCGTGAAGACGGGCTTGGTCAGCCCCTCGCTCAGCTTCATGGAGGTCGTGCCGCCGACCTCGAAGATTATGGCAAGGGCGAGATAGAGCCAGTGCATGATGCGACTCCACGCGAGTGCTGACCGAGGCCCGTCAATCTTTGATGCGCTGCCGGGAGTCAAGGCATGGCGGGCTTACGCCTGGAGGGCGAGCGTCCGGCGAGGGAGTTGCCGCGCCTGAGATCGCGTGCGGGGTGGTGCGGTTGCCTCTGGGCCGCTCTCCCCATAACATCCTGCCGCCCGGCACAAGGGGAGGCCGGGGCATGATCGAATCGGTGCGTCGCCGAGCCGGAGCGGCCCGGCGCGCGCTTTAACGCGTGGGAGAGTGGCGTTGACGGATTATCTGGTCGGGATCGATGTCGGCGGTACGTTCACTGATTTCGTGAGCTACAATTCTGAGACCAGGGCGGTCGATGTTTGGAAGATCCTGTCGACGCCCCACGACCCCAACGAAGGCA